>CACZCD010000155.1 GCA_902779565.1 uncultured bacterium
CGTTCCACGTGCGGGAGGCGCCGACATTGTGATAGACGATGTTGTCCTCACGCTCCATCTGCGAGGCCTTGAAGCGCGCCGCGCGGAACTGCTTGGCCCACTGTCCATAGCGCGGCACGAACGCTTCGTTCACCCAGCCCACGAACACGGCCATCAGCACCGCCACCACCAGCATCGGACGCACGATCGCGAAGAACCCCACGCCGCTCGCCCGCATCGCGATCAGTTCGGAATGGCGGCAGAAGCTCCACATCGTGTAGAGCGCCGCCAGCATCAGGCAGGCCGGCGCGAGCCATTCGAAATAAGGCGCAATGTAGCCGGCGAAATACAGGACGATCTTCGCGCCGCCCGGCTTCGCCTCCATCATCCGGTTGAAGACGCCAAAAAGCTCGAACAGCACATAGATCGACAGGAATCCCGTGAGGCAATACGCAAGCGGTATGCAGAACTCGCGGAATACATATCGGAACAAGATGCGCATGGCCGTGTATTATACCACAAACCACTAGCCCCGATAGCCGGGCAGGATGGTGGAGTGGAGTCGCTCGGAAAGATTGGGGCAGTCGAGCGTGTAGTGGAGCCCGCGCGATTCGCGTCGCTTCTGCGCGCTTCTCACGATCAATTCCGCGCAGACGGCCAAGTTGCGCAGCTCCAGCGTGTCGGGTGTGACGAGATAGCGGAAGTAGTAGTCGTGGATCTCGCGGCGGAGCGTCTGAAGCCGCCGCCGGGCGCGCGCCAGACGCTTGTCGGTGCGCACGATGCCCACATAGTCCCACATCAGGCGGCGGATTTCGTCCCACATGTGGGCGACCAGCACCGCCTCGTCCGGCGCGACGGCCTTGCCCGTCTTCCACGCCGGGATGGCGATCTTGCGCTCCAGCTTCACGGGATGCACCATGAGCCGTTTCGCCGTCAGCCGCGCGCAGACCAGCGCCTCCATGAGCGAATTGGAGGCGAGACGGTTGGCGCCGTGCAGACCCGTCGAGGCGCACTCGCCCACCGCCGAAAGCCCCTTCACGGAGGTGCGTCCGTCCACCGTCGCCTGGATGCCGCCGCAGCAGTAGTGCGCCGCCGGCACGATGGGGATCAGATCCTTCGCCATGTCGATGCCGAAGGAGAGGCACTTTTTGTAGATGTTCGGGAAACGCTTCTTCAGGTACGCCTTGCCCTTGTGCCGGATGTCGAGGAACATGCACGGCGCACCCGTGCGCTTCATCTCGGAGTCGATGGAGCGGGCCACGATGTCGCGCGGCGCCAAGGAGCCGCGCGGATCGTACTTCTCCATGAACGGACGCCCCTTCCCGTCCACCAGCACGGCGCCCTCGCCCCGCACGGCCTCGGAGATGAGGAAGCGCTTGGCGTTCGGATGGTAAAGGCAGGTGGGATGGAACTGGATGAACTCCATGTTCTCGATCTTCGCCCCGGCGCGCCACGCGAGCGCGATGCCGTCGCCCGTCGCCGTATCTGGGTTGCACGTGTAGAGGTACACCTTGCCGCAGCCGCCCGTGGCGAGAACCGTGTTCGGGGAGCGGATGGCGTAGATCTCCTGCGTCTCCGTGTCGAGGACATACGCCCCCACGCACTGGTGCGGTGCCTTCTTCATGCCCAGACGGCGCGTCGTGGTGATGAGGTCGATCACCGTGGTGTTTTCGAGAATCTCGATCTCGGGATGGCGGCGGATCGTGCGGATCATCGCCGCCTCGCACTGCTCGCCCGTGATGTCGCCCGCATGGAAGATGCGCCGCGCGCTGTGTCCGCCCTCGCGCGTGAGATCCCAGGAGCCGTCCGGCTTCTTCGAAAACTTCACGCCGCACCGGATCAGGTCGGCGATTCCCTTCGGCGCCTCGGCGACGATGCGCGCGACCACGCGCTCGGTGCAGAGCCCCGCGCCGGCGATCTGCGTGTCCTTCAGGTGCGACTTGAACGAATCGTCCGGCGCCGCCACGCAGCAGATGCCGCCCTGGGCGAAGTTCGTGTTGCAGTCGGCCAGCTTCCGCTTCGTCGCCAGAACGACCTTTCCGTGCGGCGCGAGATGGAGGGCGGTCATAAGCCCGCCCATCCCGGAACCGACAACAAAATAATCGCAGTCTATGATGCGCATGGCCGTGTATTATACCACACCCCCGCCGTCACCGCGTTTCCCGGCGGCCGTCGCAAGAGGCAACATTCACGCAGAAGCCCATCTGCACCAGCCAGTCCCAGAGGATGGGACGCCACCCGAGGAACTTCGCCTTCTCCGCGCCGACGGACTTGAAATCGTGCACGAGCTTCGCGAACACATGAAGATCGCAAGGGACGCGCATCGCATGAAGCCGCGAATAGACCTTGACGCTCCCCATGGGCGAAATCGAGTCGGCATCGCCATGCATGAAGAACACGGGGCACG
Organism: uncultured bacterium; assembly: GCA_902779565.1. GTDB lineage: Bacteria > Verrucomicrobiota > Kiritimatiellia > RFP12 > UBA1067 > UBA1731. The sequence goes on from CACZCD010000155.1 coordinate 2,387, forward strand.
TACCGGAATCGAACTTGAACTCGGGAAGCAGGACGTCCTCGTCGCGGTCCCCGCCGTGGGTGTTCGACCCGTTCACGCCGTCCGAAAGGACATACGCCGGATAGGCGGACACCGCGAAGGCGATGTTGCAGGGCAGCGCGTCAATCTCGTCAATCGGCTCGTAAACGCGTGTCTGCGAGGAAAGCGCCATCAGCAGGGCGAGGTGACCGGCGGCGGAATAGCCGAAGAGGCCGATCTTCTCAGGATTCACCCCGTGCGCCGCCGCGCCGGAGCGAACGAGCCGAACCGCCCTTTGCGCATCCTGCCAGGCCGTGACATGCTTCGCCACCTTCTTCGGACGCGGCGCTCTGTGGTGGAAACGGACGACCGTCATCCCCTTCCCCAGCAGCCAGTCGCGGAGCCCCCCGCCCATCGATCCCTTCGGCACCCAATTGCAAATGCCGTAGCCGCCGCCGCACGTCACCATCATCACGGCGTCCGTCGTCTTGTTGGAAGGCACGAACCACTCAATGAACGGCGCGTTGTACTGATGCTCCTCGACGGATGGCACCTTGCCGTCAGGCCATAGCGCAATGCGTTCGCCCTCCGGCACGCCCGCACGCGGATCAACAGCCGCCGCCACGTCCGCCACCGACAGGGTCGCCGCCACCGACACGCCGATCTGGAACTTGCGAACCAGCGATGATTTGCCCTTTTTGAACATGTTCTTTTCCTCCTTCGTGATCTTTGCGCATCTTACCGTCAAATGTCATGCGCGGTGGGTCTTGAACCGACCTTGTCGCCATCACTGGAAGAACCAGTAGGCAAAAGCGACATGCTCGCCGAGGAACGTGATGCGTGGATTCGGCTGCGTCACGAACCGGCCGGGAATCACGAAACGTGCATCGCAGAAGTCGCCCTCCTTGACCGCGAACGAGATGTCGCCCGCATCCTCGCCGTCGACCATGACCCTCAGCGTCATCGGACTCTTCATCTCGAAGTCGCACCGCGGCATGTCGGATTCGCGGTATGCCGACACGTTGCACTTCAGGGCGGTTCGCATGACTACGTGCACATCGCGTCCGGGGCGAAGCGGCACGGACATCCTGTCGCCGCCGTACAGGAACCTTCCGCCTTCCAGGATGTTCGTGTCGCCAAGCTTCCCGACGGCGTGAAAAGGCGCGAAAAGCGGACAGCCGTCGCGCGTCAGCGGTTCGTATCCCGAGCCTTTCTCGTCCTTTTCATACGCGACGTCGACGCACGCGGACAGCAAAAGGCCCGCAGCCCCAGAATCGGGAACCGCCTCCGCAGCGTCATATGCCGACCAGTCCGACTTCCTCAGTTCCATGTCTGGCGGACAAGTGAGCACAGCAGGCCCGGTCACGATGTCTGGCTTGTCGCACATGAACAGCTTCTTCTCCCGCACTTTTGACAGCCAGTAGTCAAAGCGAACCGACGGCTCGTTCTTGAGTATCTCCACCGTGGCGGCGGAAGACCGAGCCTTGAACTCAGGTGAATAGATTCCTGAGAGATGAGCCACGCGACGCGACGACATTTCGTATGCAAGCCCCGCAATGCCGAGCGCGCCGACCGAGCAGCCCTTCGGGAGAACCTCCTCGCACCGCGCGGCGAAGCTTCTGTCGAGCTCGACGATTTTCGAGCTGTTGTGGAACATGGACACGAACACCAGCGCCATTCCCGATGAAAAAAAGACCATGGCCGCGTGCGGGAGCGCCTTCGCCACCCCCTTGGCAAGCCTGGAGGACACGATGTCCGCACCGTACGCCATATGCAACAGAAGCACGGGCATTGCCCACACGAGGTAGCGGTCGAGATTGGTGTTCTGCCATCCGCTCGTAGCGACGGTCGCCGCGCCACCGGCCATAGCGAGATACCATGCGAACTCACGCCACGAGACATCGCACCAGGTGCGCGAGAACACACCGACCCACAGAAACGCCGCCCCCACGACCGGCAGGTAGAACATGTCGCGCGGAGCCCCCTGCGGAATGCCGAGGAGATAGGCCTTCGCGATCTTCATCGCATCTATCGACGCGGCGACGAGCGCTGTGGAGAAGCTGAAGTTCGTGAAGTAGCCTTTGTTTGCGACAGACGAGAACTCGCAATCTCCGGTCAGCGCGTAATTCAGCGCGAAGACGCCGAGCGACGATGCGGCCGCAGCGACTGCAACAAGAGCCGGAAATCCGAGACGCCTCTTTAGAACTGCGTCTATCGCGCAGAAAGCGCAATACGCGACGACCACGACTATGCCTTCCGGCCGCACCCATGGAGCAAGAAGAAGAAGCGGAACATACACGCGCTTTCGATCGGAGTAAAGTCCGTACGCAAGCCATGCGCTCACCGCCATCCAAAGACCCGTGTCGCTCTGCGCCAGCGCGCAGTAGGCGAAAGGACCGAACGACGCGATCAGCGCGACAGCCGCGCAACGCGCGGCGTCGCGTCTGGCAAACGCCCTGCATGCGATGGCGCTCCATCCCATCACAAACAGGACATAGAAAACCGCATTGAGGAGAAAACCCGCAGTGAAAAGCGCCCCGCCTGTAAAGCCAACAGCATACGGCAGGGCGAGGACGAACGGATAGAGAACGGACGTCGTTCCGGTGGAAGCCGCAGTTCCCGCGGAAAATGAAAACGGAAATCCCTCCGCGATCCGCCGCGCCGCCTGGGAGTAGAGCAACGTGTCCGGCTGCGCGATGGCCATTCCGCCATCAAACCGCACTGTCGCGCCGGCAATATAGTAAAGAGCCGTCTGAATCAGCGCGGCGCAGAGCGCCAGCAGAAGAAGGTTGCGTTTCTTAGGGATATCGCAGATTTCCATCGTCGCCCCTGTTATCCATCTAAAACGAACGGGCGGCCCTTTCAGACCGCCCGTGGCGTCAAGCACTTTCGTGCATCAACCTATCAAGTTCCGGTGCTCGTCGAGGCACGGTTGAGCGAGTGCCAAGTGGAGGTATCCTCGGCGTCCGTCTGCGTATAGGAGCAGGTCGGATCGGTCGTGGCATCGCCAATCGTGTACGACACGGTCAACTGCGCCGGGCAATGCGGCTCGACCTTAACGTAACCCGTCGCACCGAACAGATTGCCGGTGTTGAGTTCCTTACCTGCCATGAGGCACTGCTCCTTCGCGGCCTGGATCTGCTTGAGGTTCGACACGCAGGCGGTGGCCTGGGACGAACGACGGTACTTGATGAAGTTCGGGATCGCGACAGCGGCCAAAATGGCGATGATCGCGACCACGATCATGATTTCAACGAGGGTAAAACCCATTTTCATCTTCTTCATGGTAATTTTCCTTTTCTGTTTTTGTAGTCGCAATCGGCACCATGCCGGTCGCTGTACATCTTTAAGCAGTTTCCGTGCCAATGTTAGCGGTTAGTGGTTAGTGGCTAGTGGCTAGTCTTTTTAACCCTTTAACTATTCAAGTTTTTTGCAACCTTGCAAACGGCCATTCTCATTCCTGCGAATTTCCAGGCTTGTCGTCCGAGAGCTTGCGGTACAGGGTGGAGAGGTTGACCTTCAGCGCCTCTGCCGCCTTTTCCTTATCGCCACCGGTCGAAAAGAGGATTTGCTCGATATATTCCTTTTCCTTCCGTTTCAAGAAGCTCTTGAGAGAGGCATTGTCCCCCGAAGAGACGACCGATGCGCCGGGGTTCTTGAAATGGTCGATGATCTTCTGCGGCAGCAGGTCAACGGTAATGTCGCCTTGCTGCAGGAAGGTAATGGCGTGACGTATTGCGTTCTCAAGCTCACGCACATTGCCCGGCCAGTCGTAGATCTCAAGGGCCCGGACGGCATCCGGGGTGATGGACGGGAGCGCCTTGGCGTCCTTCAGCTCCTCGCTGATGAAGTGGCGGGCGAGCGGAATGATGTCTTCCGGGCGCTTCCGGAGCGGCGGGATGTCAAGGGTGATCACGGCGAACCGATAGTAAAGGTCGCTGCGGAACGTCCCCTTCACCACGGCCTCCTCCAGATTCGAGTTGGCGGCGGCGATCACGCGCACATCCACGGGGATATCCTTGGTGCCGCCCACGCGCCGTATCTCGCGCTCCTGCAGCACGCGGAGCAGCTTGCCTTGCAGGATCAGCGGCATGGACGAAATTTCGTCGAGAAACAGTGTGCCGCCGTCGGCCACCTCGAAAAGCCCCGCCTTGTCGGAGAGCGCGCCGGTGAAGCTGCCCTTCACATGTCCGAACATCTCGCTTTCCAGCAGATTTTCGGGAATCGCGGCGCAGTTCACGGCCACCCAGGGCTTGTTCCGTCGGGTGGAGTTGTGGTGAATCGTGCGCGCGATCACTTCCTTGCCCGTGCCGGATTCGCCATTGATCAGCACGGTTGCCGCCGTGGGCGCGACCTTCTGGATGGTGTCGCATACCGCCACCATGGAGGGCGAATGGGCAATCAGACCGTCAAAGCGCTTCTGTACAGGCACCGTCTGGCTTGAGTGCACGGAAGCGCTTCCCTTGCCGTTCCGCTTCTCCTCCGCCCGTTTCAGGCAGGCCACCATGTCATCGACCTTGAACGGCTTCGTGAGATAGTCGAAGATGCCGCTCTTCATCGCCTCGACCGCCGTCTCCACCGTTGCGTAGGCCGTGAGGAGGATGACCGGCATATCGGGGGCGATTTTCTTGATCTCCTTGAAAAGCGTCATGCCGTCCATCGGCGACATCCGGAGATCGGTGATGGTGATGTCGATTTCCCCCTTCCGGACAATATCAAGCGCAGATGCGCCATCGCGCGCACTCTCAACCTCATAGCCATTTGCCTTCAAAAGGCTTTGAAGCAACAGAAGAATGCGCGGTTCATCGTCAACGATAAGGATTCTTGACATAACGGGCGCGAATTATACAACAATTCCCCTCAATTTTCAATACTGGCCCCCTCAAGCCCATACTGCACCACAGAGCGACGCGGGTAGGCGTGAGTTTGCATTATGTGTGTTGTGGTGTGTATGTCAGTATGCGGGGAATGCCGTCGCAACCTCGCCCGCCGTCGCGTAGGGCCGCCTGGCTGCGTCCGCTCCCCGCTCCGCAATCGCAAGATTGCGTTCGGGGTCGCGTCCATCGCCATGCAACCCTCCGCGTGAGGCGGGCTCAGCTAAAGGCGGCGGCATTCCCCGCCTAGCACATTCGGTCAGCGTTTGTGCTTTGGCCGTCCGCTACGGCGGCGCACCGCCGGCTACCGCACGCCCGTCCGGCGTAAGGCGCGGCATCCGCTCGCCGGATACGGCGCGATCCGCATGGGGCTGAATACAGCCCTCATGCGCCTCGCAACCGTCCCGGCGGCGTCTGCCGCACCCCGCCGTCCGTGCGTGCTCCGCCTCGTGTCGCCGCCTCTGCGTCCCGCGCTTCGCGCCCAGCAAGCGCAGACAATTCTGCGGGCGGATGGAGGGATGCGCTTTCGATGGACGCACAGGGGTAATCGGTCTTCGACAGGGTGTGTTAAGCCGGGAGCGGAGGCGGGTTGCCTGTTTTTAGGGGCGCCCGGAGTGAGCCACGCCTAACGGTGCGCTGACAGGGGCGTGGCGAATGAAGGGAGGGACCCAAAAACAGGCAACCGCGCAGCGACTGGCTCCCTATCTGCCGCTGTTCTGTGGCGCAGTACCAAGCACCAACACGAACGACTAACCACTAATATCATTGGCACGGAAACTGCTGATAGTATTGATAGTGAAGATACAATTGACCAAAACTAAGACGATTGAGATTGGCGGAAAACGCAAAAGTACCGCCCGATCAAAGGTCGATCTGACGGGCGTGGAGCTTTTTTCGGGCGAAAGCCGTGGCGCACCGGCCATCCGGCTCATGCGCCGGAAGGAGGATTGGCACATCCTGGCCGCAGGTTTCGTGCCGCCGCCGAACGGCGAACTGCCCCAGCGCTGGGAGGATACGCCGCACCAGCCGATCTGATCTGGGAGCTTCCAAGGGACTTTCAGGCCCCTTCCGCCGCCGTTGCCGTCAATTCCGAGATGAGTTCCTTCGGTCAAGCCTCCGCCGAGGCGATTGTGCGGGAGATGGCGCAGGGGCTTGGCGACACTAAGACGAAAACACATACCGTCATCTCGACGCGGCTGAGCCTCAAGACGCCGCAGAAGAAATCAGAGGAAGCCCCGCCGCCGGTAACATCCAACCGGAAACCGACGATTCCGCCGCCCGGCGTCCCCGTCTCGGAAAACGGTCGGCGCTTTGTGGTCAAACCGTTCGCGGAAGAGGGATTTCATCTGGCCGCCTCCCTGCCGGAGTTCCAAGCGCTCTGGCTGAGCCGCCTCCTCCCCGAAGGCCACCGCCCCACCGCCTCCTCGCTTCAAGTGGCGGAATCGGCGCTGATGGCAAGCCCCCTTCTCCAACCCGCCTTCGCCGAAGCCAAAGGCAACATGTTGGTCGTATTCGTCCGCCGGGACGCCATCTACTTTGCCGGCTACCGAAAGGGCGAGCCGGTCCTTTGGCGCCGCTGCCCGAGCGTAAAGGGCTACGAAGCCATGCGAAGCGTCCTCGGCAAGACCCTTGGCGTGGAAGATGAGTTGATCAACGACATCCTTGAGGACGCTCTCGTGGATCCCCGCCCGGCCTTGGAGCCGTTCCTCCAACCCGTTCTACAGCAGCTCGACCTCGCCCGCGCCTATCTCGCCGGCAAACATGCCATGGAGACAGGCTCCGCTCTGCTGCTGGGGCTTCCGTACGGAACGGGACACTGGTGCCACATGGCCGAAGAGTCGATCAAGATGAAGCTGATACCGGCACACCCCTTCGACGGATGCTCGCTCGCCAAGGGCGTTAACGTCTCCGATCCACATCTCCATCTTGTCGCGTTAGGTGCCGCAATCGCTGCGGCGGAGGTGGAAACATGAAAAGCGCGAATGTCCACCTCAACCTTCTCAAGGACACGGAACGGCTTTCATCCTCGCCCGTGCGTCTGCGCGTGATGTTGCCGGTTGTCGCCCTCTTCGCCTGCCTCGGCATGGCGCTCTGGTGGGCCATCCTGTTCACTCAGCTTCTCATGATCAAAGCAGAGTCCCAGACGATTGACGAGGACGTGAAGGCCAAGTCGAACGCCCACGCCGAGGCGATCAGCCGCCAGGATCAGGTGCGGGAGATGCGCCAACAGCTTGAACAGCTCCTCTATTACCGAAACGGCGTGCGCGCCATCGGCAAGCCGCTTGCCATGCTCGCCGAGGCCATGCCGCTCAAGGTTCAGCTCACGGAACTGTCGTTCGCGCCGCCGCCGACGGATCCGCTCCCCAAGCCAGGGCAGAAGATCTCGCCGTTCACGCCGCTGACGAACGTGGAGACGCAACGGCTCGTGATCGCCGGACGCACAACCCGGGAGACGCCTGTCGTCGCGCTCATGGAATCGCTTGAGTCCACAAACTTTGTGACACTCATCACGCGTGAAAAGCGCGTCAAGTCGTTCCGGCAGGACGCCAACGCCGAAAGAGGCAAGCGCCGCCTTCTCACCTTCGAAGTGGAATACACCATGCCCGAAAGGAGGTTCGCGAAATGAAAGGCGGACTTCAGAGCATGGCACCGAACGCGAAACGCGCCTTCCTGACCACGATCGTCTTGGGCGTACTCGCCGCCGCCATCTATTTTCTCGCCGTTGAACCGGCCATCGCCTCCCTCTCGCGCGAACGCACCCGGCTTGAAGAGCTGAAGGAGAGCCAACGGCGCATGACCACCGACCTCAACAGCGCCGGAACGGTCCAAAAGACCTTGGAGGAGCTGGAAACGGAGATGAAGCCGTTCGCCGCCGCCGAACTGAAGCCGCTCCTCGGCTCTTATGCCATGCGGGCGAAATCCCTTTTGGACCCCTTGATCTCAGGCGCGGGACTTACGGACGTGGAATTCAGCGAGGAGCCAACCCGCAAACTGCCGGCACCCCTTCCGATGCCGCGCCAGCTGCATGCGCGGGCGGCCGTCCGCATTACGGCCAAAGGAAGCTATCAGGCAATCGCCTCCTTCCTGCTCATGCTCGAAAAGAACCTTCCGCTCGTCTCGCTTCAGTCACTGCAGATCCAGTCGCAGCAGAATCCGACGAAGCAGACGACCACGATGATCCTGGAATGGCCCACGAAAGGAGCGTTGACCCGCAAATGAACCTCACGCTCCCATTCTTGATTGCGGCGGTCGCCGTCCGGAACCCCTTCTGGCCCATCGGCTATGAGGGCGTAAAGGAGGAGATCTCCGACGAACCCAAGGTCGAGGTCCGCGCGCCTGCCACCGAGACGGACGACACCGCGACCGCCGGCGCGGAAGCGCAGGCGGCCGAGCAGGCGGCACGCGCCGCCCAGGTGGTTTCGTCGCGCACCTGGGCGGAGGCCCGCAAAACCCTTCGCATCTCCGGCACCACAACGGTCACGGACGACAAAGGCCGCAAGCGCCAAAGCGTTATCATCAACGGACTTACCTACGGAAACGGCGACCTCATCTCCATCAATCACGAAGG
>CACZCD010000156.1 GCA_902779565.1 uncultured bacterium
CGAGTTGTAAAGGAATTGTAAAAAGATTGTAAAAAATTTGTAAAAGAATTGTAAAAGAATTTTTACAACTTTCCCGGAAATTGTTAGCCGCCGCTACTTTAAGAGGGTCTGTCCCCATAGAAAACACGGCTCTTCGCAGGGTCTGTCCCCATGGAAGACGCATCATTCCGCAGGGTCTGTCCCCAATGAAACCGCGTACGCTCCAAAGGGTCTGTCCCCCATAAAAGACATGTCAGTTAGCAGGGTCTGTCCCCATGTGTGAAGGGGCGAATTAAGGGTCTGTCCCCAGAGATTATACCCCATTACCATTAACTTAGCAGGGATACGGCCTTAATCCGACGGATTGGAGCGGTTTGCGCTTGGGCGGCGGCAATACTTCGTGAACACTTCACGATAGCCAGGCTTGACCATGTCGGCGCCATTGCAGACACCGAGCCGACGGCCTCCCGCCGCCAGGATGATGCGCAGCTCCTCCTCCAGACGCGCCGGCGTCTTATGTGCCAAAGCCCGGTCGGTGGCCGCATTCAACCCGACAAACGGCACGCTCACAGATCCCGGCTGACGTTCACCGGCGTGGATCCGCCGCGTATAGTCCGCGATCTTCGCGTCCGGCCACTGGAAGTACCATGCCACGGTCTCCTGGACGGTATCGGCCCTGAGATCCCGGCCGTAGATCGGATCCGGCAGAAACACCGGATAGAGGTGGATGGTCACCTTGATGCCGGGGCGGACGCCATGCACGTAATCGACCAGTGTGTTGATGTACGAAACCAGCGAGGTCCGAAAGAACCCATTGCGGCTGGTCTCGTTCTCCTCAAGCCCCGCCTTCTTCAGGTAGGCGGCAAGCCGCGCCCGGCAGTCGTCGCATTCGCACGAGCGGAAGTTCGTATATCCGATGAAGTCGAAGGCGATGCCCTCCGCATCCGGATTGGCGGCGAGCGTCCGGTCGATCTCCGCCTTCGCCAGAATGCAGTTCGTGTCGCTGAGGAAGCAGTCGATCAGCGTCGCGCACAGATCGAGCGGCTCTGACGGCTCGCCGCCGAACCGGCATCCCACCGCCTTCCGGCGTTCATCCAGAATCCGGCGGAGCTCCTCCTTCGGCAGCCGTCCGCGAAGATCAGCGCCATTGATAAAGTCATGAAGCTTCTGCTCTTCCGCGCGCAAGACCTGCTTGTGCGGACCGACGGGCATGAACGTGCAGTAAGGGACAAGCCCGTATTTCTTCGCGGCGGCGACCCCCTTCGACCCGCCTGCAATGATATCAGTTACGCCAATCTCCGAAAAATCTTTGGCCGACGCCTCATCCTTCACACGATACCATGAAAAGAGAAATTCGAATTTCGCACCCGCATCGGCGAGCTGGCTGTCGGCGGCGTCCGCGCCGGGTGCGCAGACGCCACACAACGCGGTCATGGCAGCCGCAGCGAAACAGATGAAGCGATCAGTCCTCACGCTCAAGTACCATCTGGTGGTGGTAGAGCGGTTCACCGCCCGTGAGACGCAGGATGCGCGCCTCGGCGACCTGTCCTTCATAGAACGCCTTCACGCGCTTGCCGAGCGCCGCCGCATAGTCCGCCACGGCATCCGTATAGTCGATGCGCGAGGCCTCGCCCAACCGATACTGCTCGTCGGCGACGCGCAGGTTCTCGCGCGCCTGGCGCACCGAGGTGCGGGCGGCGACAAGGGACGCCACCGAATCGTCGCGCACGGCAATCGCCACGGCAAGGTCGCGCGAGAGCGCCTGCTCGGCGCTTTCGACCGCCATCCGCGCCGAGCGCATCCCCACGACCGCCGCGTCCACGGCGGTCGTCTTGCGCCAGCCGAGGAAGAGCGACTGCGCCGCGTTTAACGCCCAACTCCAGTTCCACACCGGATCGACGAAGTTGAACGAAGTGGAAAGCTTGAGCTCCGGGAAGAGGTCCGCCACCGCCCCATCCACATCGTTCATCGCCGCGCGCAGCTGTGCGCGCTTCACCATGAGCGCAGGCGAATTCGTACGAGCGGCGGCAAGCGCCTCCGCCGCCGTGAAGTCCGAAATCTCGAACTCCTTGAGCGTCCGCCCCAGCCCGTCCGACGCCACCGCCAGCACGTCCTCGCGCGTGGCGCGGTCCACCGAAAGCCCCAACGCACGCAGGAACTCCGCGCCCGCCTTGACGGTATTGTTCGAGGCGGAGATGCGCGCCTCCACCGCCTCCGAGAGGTCGAGCCGTGCGCGTAACACATCCAAAAGCTTGGCCTCGCCGTTCTCGAAACGGTTCGTGGCCTGCGCGAGGTGGTGGATGCACTCCCATTCGTTCGTGCGCGCCACATCCAAAAGCGCGTCGTTCAACAGCAGCGTGAAATACGACGTGGCGACATCCTCAAAGACGCCGAGCTGCGTCTCGGCGAGCGACAGCTCCGCCGCGATCAAGTCCTCGCAAGCCGCGCGGAAGCTGGCGTCGTAGCGTCCGAAGTCGATCAGGAGAAGCTCAAGCGAGAGATTGGCGTTGAACTTTCCCGAGTTGTGCCACGAGAAATGAGGGCCATTGTTGGCGGTGGACTGCCCGTACCCGGCGCCCGCCGTGAGGTGCGGCATGAACGGCTTTCCGCTCTCCACGGTCCGGATCGCCAGCATCCGCTCTTCGGCGACCAGCGCCGCCGAGATGACCTCCGGACGGTTCGTCATCGCAAACGACACGAAATCCGGAAGCTGGAACCCCACCAAATTCACATGTGAAGCCGGTACAGCCCCCGCCGAATCGGCGACGGCCTGCACCTCCTCCTTCGCGTCCTGCGCGCGGCGGATCGTGCCGCATGCGGCGGCAAACACCGCCAGCGCAAAAGGAACGCCACGGAGCACAAACCTCACCATCCTGCCTGCCGTGAATTTCATGGTTCCGTCTCCTTGCCGTGGATGTGTGCGTCAGAAATCAAGATTGCGCACGTTGAGTGCGTTCTCCTCGATGAAGCGGCGGCGCGGCTCCACCTCGTCCCCCATGAGAAGCGTGAACATCTGGTCAGCCTTCACCGCATCGTTCAGCGTCACGCGCAACATGTGCCGCTTCTCGGGGTTCATGGTCGTATCGAACAGCTCATCCGCGTCCATTTCGCCCAAGCCCGTGAAGCGGTACATCGAAAGACCCTGCTTGCCGTGCGCGCGCACCTGGTCGAGAAGTCCGGGCAGATAGCCGCCGAAGTAGTCGTCCTGCGTGAAGCCCATGCCCTCCAGCGACTGGAACTGCTTGTGGAGCATCGACGCACCCGAGCCGACCGCCGCCGGATCGTTCAGCAGCTCCTTCGGCTTGTAGCCGCGCTCCTCCACGGCCTTGGACGTCATCTCGATCTCCGCGAGAAGACGCATCAGAGCGGTCGCCTTCTCGCGTTCGAGCGGCTGATCGTCCTTGCCCTTCACCTCGAAGTCGTCCAGCCCGAGCGTAAGCAGCTTCTCGGTGAGCTCGCCGTCGGTGAGCACGTATTCGGAACGCTTCTTGCGCTCCACCTTGTAAAGCGGCGGCTGGGCGAGATACACATAGCCCTTCTCGATCAGCTCCGGCATCTTGCGGTAGAAGAACGTGAGGAGCAGCGTGCGGATGTGTGCGCCGTCCACATCGGCATCGGTCATGATGACGATCTTGTGGTAGCGCGCCTTGGAGATGTCCCACTCCTCGGCGAACCCGCAGCCGATGGCGGTGATGATCGTGCGAATCTCGTTGTTCGCGAGCATCCGGTCCACACGCGCCTTCTCCACGTTCAGCACCTTGCCGCGCAGCGGCAGGATGGCCTGCGTCTTGCGGTCGCGCCCCGTCTGCGCCGAGCCGCCGGCGGAGTCGCCCTCCACGAGGAACAGCTCGGTCTTGGCGGGATCACGCTCGGAGCAGTCGCGCAGCTTGCCAGGGAGCGACAGCCCGTCCATCACACCCTTGCGCCGCGTCGATTCGCGGGCGGCACGGGCGGCCTCGCGGGCGCGGGCGGCGAGCAGCGTCTTTTCGATGACCGTCTTGGCGACGGCGGGGTTCTCCTCGAAGAACGTCATGAGCTTGTCGCTCACGATGGAGCCGACGATGCCCTCCACCTCGCCGTTGCCGAGCTTCGTCTTGGTCTGGCCCTCGAACTGCGGCTGCGGCACCTTCACGCTCACGATCACCGTGAGACCTTCGCGCATGTCGTCGCCGGTGAGGTTGTCTTTTTCCTTGATCAGCTTGTTGTCGGCGCCATACTTGTTGATGGTGCGCGTGAGGGCCGCGCGGAAGCCGGAGAGGTGCGTGCCGCCCTCGATGGTGTGGATGTTGTTGCAGTAGGTCTGCTCGATGGTCGAATACGAATCGGTGTACTGCAGCGAGACCTCGGCGGTGATCGGCACGCCGGAGGCGTTCGCCTTCTCGCCCTCGAAGTGGATGATCGGCGAAAGCGGCTTCTTGTTCATGTTGAGGTACGAGATGAACTCGTCGATGCCGCCCTCGTAGTGGAACGTCTCCTCGTGGTGCGCGTCGCCCTCGTTGTCCTTGAAGTGGATCTTCACGCCCTTGTTGAGGAACGCCAGCTCGCGCAGACGCGCGCAGAGGATCTCCCACTTGAACGCGCGGCAGGAGAAGATCGTGTGGTCCGGGAAGAACGTCACCCGCGTACCCGTCTCCTCGCCGCACTCGCCCACCACCTCTAACGGCTTCGTGACGTGTCCGCGCGAGAACTCGATGTGATGCACCTTGCCGCCGCGCTTCACATCCACCTTCATCCAGTCGGAGAGCGCGTTCACGCACGAGACACCCACGCCGTGCAGACCGCCGGAGACCTTGTAGTTGGAGCCGTCGAACTTGCCGCCCGCGTGAAGGATCGTCAGCACCACCTCGATGGCGGGACGGTGCTGCGTCGGGTGCATATCAACCGGGATGCCGCGCCCGTTATCCTGCACCGTCAGGGAGCCGTCGGGGTTGATCGTCACGTCAATCATCGTACAGTAGCCCGCCAGCGCCTCGTCGATGGAGTTGTCCACCACCTCGTACACAAGATGGTGATAGCCGCGTTCGCCCGTGTCGCCGATGTACATCGCGGGGCGTTTCCGCACGGCCTCCATGCCTTCCAGGACCTGGATGTTAGCGGCGTTGTAGTTGGACGGCAACGCATCCTGCGCGGTCGTCTCGGCAGCTTCCGGCACGTTTTCTTCGGACATGGGCATCATTCCTTAAAATATGCCCGAGATTATACCACAACTCGCGCGCGCGCGCAAGCGCGCGCACGCGAAGAAATGAAGAAATCCTGCGCCACAGAGAGGGCGGTGCGGAGCCGCCTATTCCCGCAAGAAGTCGCACATCAGGTCGATCTGCGGACCAACTGTGTCGAGATCGATCCACTCGTCGTCAGAATGCGCACCGTGGTCTATGATTCCGCCAACCCCGACCATAGGCTTCTTGAACTGCGGGAAGTAACGCGAGTCGTTTGCCCCAGAAGAGCGAACGATTTTGATGGGATTTCCCGGACGTCGCGCGGCGAGGAAGTCCTTCAGCCGGACGAACTCCGGGTCTTCAATGTTGCTGACGGCGGCAGGAGTGCCGCGTATAAGCTCGGTCTTAAGGCCCGTCAGGCGTTCCAACAGCTCACGCTCCTTCTCAAGCCCGCCCTCCTCAACGAAGCGCACGTTCACCGTCATTTCCGCAGACTCGGGGATGCGGTTCTGTGAATCGCCACCGCGGACGATCGTAACCGCCGCCACGTTCCCCCATTCGCCCGGCTTCTGGGATGGATACTCGGACTCGATCTTCAGCGCGGCTCTGGCGAGCTTGTAGAACGGGTTGTCGCAGTTCTGCGGCCTTGAGGCGTGGCCGGACTTTCCATAAGCGGTTACCCGATAGTAGGCGCACCCCTTGCAGGCCGTATTGATACGGTTTGTCGCGCCGCCGCCGTCGAACACGAACACCATCTTACCGGGTACGCCGTAGCCGAGGCCGACCATGTAGCCTGTTGTCGCCCCGCCGACTTCTTCGTTGGCCGAGAATATGCAGCCAACCGACGCCTGTCCGTTGAGTCGCTCGAGGATTTTCGCGGCAGCGTATGCGACGCCCTTGGTGTCGCACGCGCCGCGCGCGTAGAGCCTTGAACCGACGAGCCGTGGAATAAACTGCCCTGCCGGCGCATCGACGACGTCCAGATGTGTGACAATCGTGTAGTCGGGGTTCTTGAGCCCCGGCCTGGTCGCGGCGTACAGAACCTTGCGGCCGTCTTCCGGCCACTGCTCCACCGCGCACCAGACACCGCGCTTCGCAAGAAACGCCTGCATCCATTCAATCGCCCTATCGGTTTCCGCCTTGTTGGCGGAAACCGACGGAATGGCCAAAAGTTCGAAAAGATCGCGGACATAGTCCGGATTCGGCGCGGCCACGGCCGAAAGCGAAAGCACTGCTACAATCAGACTTAAGTTTCTCATTTTGAGTCACCTCCCTTGCTTTCAAACTTGAAATCGCGTCCTTCGTAGCTCGGCGGCACATAGCCGTGCTCCGAACCCTGCACCCACTGGATCGACTTCGGGCACTTCAGGGTGTTCCAAAGAATCGCGAGGCCAGAGGGCTGGCACGTGTAGTCGCCGAGTCCGGCACGGGCAATGTCAACGTAGCAGGTGGAGGGGATGCGCTTCGCGAAGTTGACCGCATCAAAGTAGCCGAGCGCCTCGACAAACTTGATTCGGGGCCATGGTCCGCGCAGACGTCCGGCCAGCTCCGCGCCAAAATCGCAGAAGCCGGTCACGGTGCTGGTGACCTTTGTCACGCCCTCGCCGCATCCGGCTCCCCAGATCGCGAACCCGCCGCCCTGGCTGTTGCCGGACACCTGCAGATCCTTGCCATCCCACTCCGGGCAGGACTTCAGGTACTGGAGGCCGCGAATGAGGCGCAGGATCATACCGCGGAAGTAGGCCGTCTCGGGATTGGAGTTCTGCTGCGGGTCAAAGGCGTAGGTGTAGCCATTTGACATGATCTTTTCGCCATACGTCTTGTAGTACTCATCCGTCCCGCCGAATTCGCGTAGGAGAAATCCGTGCGCGTTCATCTTGAACTCGATCGCATCGGCAGATGGATGCCTCGGCGCGAACTGTTCCCCCACGCCATAGCCGAAGGCCCCGACATGGATGCCGAACTTCTTCCCCTTCTCGGCAGCCTTGGGGATCGAGAGATAGCCGGTCACTGGCATCCCGCCCGTACAATCCACCGACAACGCATAGAGCCGCACATCCGGGTTGCCGCACGGCACCTCCACGCGCTTTGCGTTGAACGGGACCTTTTTGAGTTCCGCCTTCTGCCGCGCCCAGAACGCATCGAAGTCCGCCGGCTCGGGCGCGGCCTGGCGGAGCGTTTCGACGTCGGCCGCCGCGCCGCCGTCGAAAAAGACGGTCCTCTTTATCTTCCTTAACCTCTTCAGTGCGCGCCGACCCTCCGGCGTGTTGGGATCGCCGGCAAACCTCTCCATCCTCCTCCTGAATGGTTTGCCGTCCGCATCGACGACCTCAGCGAAGAGGCGCACGAAACCCGGCTTCGCGGTGCGGGTCCTGTACACGAACGGCTTGCCCGTGAACGGTTCCGAGCCTTTCTCCGAGAGTCCGTCATCACCTGTGCGCTCCCACTTGAGGAAGTACGTTCCTTCAGGGATGACACCCCTTATGTTCTGCGGCTCGACCGTGAAAACCATCTCCTCGCCCGACTTGTACAAAAGCGGATTCTTATCCGTGGTGCCCTTCATCCAGGCCTTGTCCAACGGCCCTGCGAATAGCATGGATGCCCCCATCAAAGAGGCAAAAGCGATCACCCGTGTTGCTGTCGTTGTCTTCATTTGTCGACACTCCTTTGCTTTCAGATAACAATGTAATATACTAAATCCCCACCGAAACCGCAAGAACTGCCGCACGGTAGAAGAATGGCTCTGGGGGTTGACCTATCAGAAATCGCTGGCGTCGCAGACCAGGTTCTCCATGATGTACTCGCGGCGCTCCGGCGTGTTGGCGCCCATGTAGAACTTGATCGTCTTGTCCGGCTCGGTATCCTCCGAGCAGATGACCGGCGTGAGCCGCATCCCGGGGCCGATGAAGTCCTTGAACTCCTTCGTGTTGATCTCGCCCAGCCCTTTGAAGCGCGTGATCTCGCATCCCTTCCCGCACTTCGCGATCGCCTGCTCGCGCTCCTCGTCCGAAAAGCAGTAGTACTGCTCCTTCTTGTTGCGCACGCGGAAGAGCGGCGTCTCGAGGATGAACACGCGCTTGTCAAGGATGAGCTGCTTGTAGAACCGCATGAAGAAGGTCGTGAGCAGCATCCGGATGTGGAGCCCGTCCACA
>CACZCD010000157.1 GCA_902779565.1 uncultured bacterium
GGAGGATTAAGATATCATGGTATGAGCCCTGTACTTTCACAGCTTTATCATGACGGTCTTATGGAGGCTGTATCTGTAGAACAGACATCTGTATTTGAGGCGGCTACACTTTTTGCCAGAACCGAAGGTATCCTTCCGGCACCTGAATCAGGACATGCCATAAGGACAGCCATTGACGAGGCTCTCAAATGT
Organism: uncultured bacterium; assembly: GCA_902779565.1. Lineage (GTDB taxonomy): Bacteria > Verrucomicrobiota > Kiritimatiellia > RFP12 > UBA1067 > UBA1731. The sequence goes on from CACZCD010000157.1 coordinate 193, forward strand.
AAAGAAAGCGGAGAGGAAAAGACTATAGTCTTTGGCCTTACGGGAACCGGTTATTTTGACATGAAAGCATATGATGAACTATGGGGGATAGCCGAAGACAATTTCGGCATCGTAACATCCGCTCAGGCGGAGAAACTAGGCATTTCTCGCCAGAATATGCTGAAGATGACGAAAACTGGTTTGCTGACGCGGCTCTGCCACGGAGTCTATCAAGTTAGGCACCATGTTCCCACAGCGAACGATGTCTATGCTGCGGCGGTCGCAATGGTGGGCGAAAAGGGTTACCTTCGAGGGGCTTCGGTCATTGCGCTACTGAACCTTGCCCCAACGGATCCATCATTTATTTATATCGGGGCTGCGAACCGTGTGCGCCGACGGTTGCCAGCAGGGTATATTGTTAGGGATCGGAAAGCTTCCGTGACGACTCTCTATGACGGCATAAGATGCCAGGAACTGATGGAAGCTCTTCGGGAAGCGAGAGAAGAGGGCGTGATGGAGGCCGATAGAATTCGCGTTGCGGCAGACAAGGCAAACGAGGAAGGACTATTGACAGATGAAGAATGCTCCCAATTCCAAAACTAACCTTGATAAAGCGATTTTGCGCTTTGCAGGAGAGATCCGGCGTGCTAACGAGTTGCGGATGCTGATGGCGAATGCCATTGTCGCGCAGATGATCGGCGATGGCGTCATCAAGGGCGGTAGCGGCATCAGGTTCCGGTATGGTAATGTGAAGACGCGGGCCACAATGGATCTGGATACGGCGTGGCGAACAGGTCTAGATACGTTTCTTGAGGGTTTGCGGACGAGATTGACGGAAGGATGGAATGGCTTTTCTGGCGAGGTCCGCATCCTGCGGCCGGCAAGTCCCAAGGGCATACCCTTTGAGTACGTGATGCAGCCTTGTGATGTGAAGTTGAGTTACCGATCCCGTCCATGGTTCACTGTGCGGCTGGAAGTCGGCCACAATGAAATAGGTGATGCCGATGAGAGCGAGATGATAAGTGTTCCGGATGTACTCGCCGATCTTTTTTCGTATCTGGGAATTCCCAAACCTGCGGCACTCCCGATGATGAAACTGGAATATCAGGTTGCGCAGAAACTTCATGGAGCGACAGCGCCTGGAAGCAAACGCGCTCACGATCTTATTGATTTGCAGCTCATCATGGCAAACGGCGATGTAGATGTTGGGAAGGTGCATGATATCTGCCTTAAACTGTTCAAGTACAGAAGGGGCCACCAATGGCCGCCGAAGGCGGTCAAGGGAGACGAATGGGAAAACATCTATGTCGCCCAAAGCAGAGAGATTAATGTTCTACCGAATGTGGATGAAGCTGTTGCTTGGACGAACGCACTCATTGAAAGAATCGACAATGCGTAGGCGCTCCCAATCCCCTCTACACGCTCTACACGTTCTACACGGCCAAACTACCCACCACCAACCACTAGCCACTAATCACTAACCACTAACCACTCCAATCCCCCAATCCCCCACTCCCCTCACTTGCCATGCACCCGTTGTACAGAAAAGCCGACTCCCTTACCGGCGAGGTCATCGCCGCCGCCGTTGAAGTGCAAAAGCACTTTGGCGTGGGGCTTCTTGAGAACATCTACAAGAATTGTCTCGCGCAGGAACTGCGCATTCGCGGACATGAGGTGGAAACGGAAGTAACTGTACCGATAACCTACAAGGGCTTCTCGTTCGATGAAAAACTTCGTATAGACTGTCTTGTGGATCACGCGCTGATCATCGAATGCAAGTCGCTTGACGAGGAGAAGGTGAACATGACGCGTCACCGTGCCCAGCTGCTCTCGTACATGAAACTGATGGATATCCCGTTGGGTCTTGTGGTGAACTTTGGTGACTACCGGCTTGGCAAGCGGGGAGTCTCCCGCGTAATACTCAAAGGTGCCGACGCCCCCGACGGGGTTGCTTGATTGGGAACGCAGATGGCTTGCGGCCATACGTTTGAACGCAGATGGCCTTGGCCATACGCGAAATTTGGCAAATGAGGCGGCTCGTTTTTCTGAACGCAGATGGCCTTGGCCATACGCAAGATTAAGCAAATACCCATGTGCCTACGACGCCCGCTGCGCGGGCTACGGCACGATGGGTATTTGCTTACCGTTCCGGTCTCGTCGCCAACCCTTTGGCGACATGACCTTCCCCCAAAAGGCATGGTAGGCAAATACCCATTGTGGCGTGGCGCGGTATTCGATATGACCTTCCCCCAAAAGGCATGGTAGGCAAATACCCATTGTGGCGTGGCGCGGTATTCCGCGCCGACGTAGCCACATGGGTATTTGCCTAAATATCTGCGTATGCGAAGCATCTGCGTTCAAGAGCCAAACCACCCCCGACTTCACCTCCTCCTAACTTTCGCCCCATGAAACCATTGAATTTACGCCCTAAAACCATGCTCGAAAAATTTTCAAAAAATTTTACTTTACCCCCTTGCGCCCGAAGGGGGGATATGGTATATTACGCGGCGTAAGGCAAATTAGGTTTCCGGCGAGTGCCGGGCGAATCGACGTTTGCCGATACAAAAACCGGAGAAACGGAGGATGACAGAAAAGAAAGCGAAGACGAAGCTGAATACAAGTGGTCTGGGTATCGCTTGCGACAGTTGAACTTCTCCTCTTGACCGTCAAACTTCATTGATCCATCTGGGCGCACTGAGATGCGACCGGAAAACAAAAGGAAACAGAAAATGAAAAAGTTAATGATTGCAACTGCAGCTCTCTGCGCGGCAGTATCTGTCAATGCCTTGGAATCTGCGAATACGGTCGGCTACACTATTGATAAGGCTGCGAACAACACTTGGAAGGCTTCGGCTACGCCGTTCGAATCCACGACGGGCGCTTCCATAGACCTCCAGACACTGTTCTCGGGCTTCAGCACAGATGTCTATTTTGATGACGATCAGGTGGATTTCAAGACGATTGCGCCGTGCGTTCAAGTCCAGAATCGTGATGCGCAGGGCCGGATTACCGGTGTCTTGACGAAATACTACTATGTTGCTGACGCCGGTTGGGATGCTGGCTATACGGACATCCGTCCGGGCTGGGTAAATGCGTCTGGCGATGCCCTTGGCGGCGAAAACGCGGCTGCTGTTCTCTTGGCGCCTGGCACTGGCTTCTGGTTCAAGGATGCCCAGCAGGCGTGCGACCTCACCTTTGCGGGGCAGGTCGTCGATGAGAATTCGGCTCAGGTTACGACGGTTGCCGACCTTTGGAATGCCATCTGCAATCCGTTCCCTGAGGATGTCGCTCTGAACAGTGCAAAGGTTGTCTGGGGCAGCATGACGCAAGCCGACTTTGATAACGATCAAGTTGACTTCAAGACGGTTGCTCCGTGCGTTCAGATTCAAGAGCGTGATGCCAGCGGAAATATAACAGGTGTTTTGAAGAAGTACTACTATGTTCAGGACGCGGGCTGGGATGCTGGCTATACGGACATCCGTCCGGGCTGGGCAAATGCCTCTGGTGATGCTCTTGGTGGCGAAAATGCTGCAGCTGTCACCGTCAAGGCTGGCGAAGGCTTCTGGTTCAGAGATCCGAGCAGCAACGCCACGGTGACATTCTCCAAGTAAACGATTTCAAGGGGAGGGCGGCATTATGTGATGCCGCCCAATCCAAGAAAACCAAAACAAGAAAAGGAAGATGAAAATGAAAAAACTGATGTTTGCGCTTCTTGTCGCGTTCGGGTTGAGCGCGGTGAGCCATGGCGCTACCTACTACTGGGGAGTTGCGGCTTCCGCCGACAACCAGGCATACTTTAACAGCGGCGACACCGTCTATGTGTTGCTTGCCTCAGACTGGGATGCCAGCACCGCTACGGCCGCATCTGTGGCGTCTGCTGCGAAGTCCAGCGGCTCGTACACAAAGAATGGTCGTAAAAACGAGTGGAAGATTGATGAAACTGGATTCTCCTATGGCGCAGAGGGGACGTCTCCGTTGGATGTGGTGATGGTTCAGGTGAACAGCTCTGGTGAGTATTTCAGCTGGACCGAGACGCTCGCCGGCAACACCTCGGATAACACCAATCCGACAACCACCTCCTATACGGCTGCTGATATTGCCGCAAAGAGTACGGCTGCTGGTGGATACAAGCCATTTGGTGGCGGTTCCGCTATTCCTGAACCGACCAGCGGCTTGCTGATGCTCGTCGGTCTCGGTGCGCTTGCGCTCCGCCGCCGTCGTGCGTAAGAGCGTTGTGTGTTGAGCGTTGAGGGTTGAGGTTTTTACTATCAACTACCAACTATCAACTGAAGAAAGGCCCGTCCGCAGTTGCGGGCGGGCCGTTTGACTTCGGGAAACGGACTGTGGTATAATTCAAGGCGTTTCAAGGAGATTCTGACATGGCGGAGATGATCGAATACATCAGCAAGCTTACGGTGCCAGAGCGGCTTCAGGTGATGGAGCTGCTATGGAACTCTCTTGCCTCCGCCGACTACGAATCCCCTGAATGGCATGAGGAAGTACTCAAGGATCGAGAGCGCCGCGTCGCCGCCGGCGAAGCGGAGTTCATGAGCCTTGCGGAGTCCAAGCGCCTTCTTGCGGAGCGGTTCCGTGTACGTTGAGATTCTTGATTGCGCCCATGAGGACATGGCCGATGGCTATGTCTTTTACGAGCGCCAAGCTTCCGGGTTGGGGGCGTATTTCTCTGATACCCTCTACTCGGAGATGGAGTCTCTTCAGCTGTATGCGGGCATACATCCGATACGCCATGGATTCTACCGGCTGTTGGCCCATAGGTTCCCATACTCGGTCTATTACAGGATTGAAGATGGTGTGGCACGGATCTATGCCGTGCTGGACAACAGGATGAATCCGTTGCGTATGCAGGATCTGCTCGCCACACGCGGCTGATGCGGTTTCGTACGGCTCTTCGTCCGTCCCTTTTGGAGGACGGCATGACATTCACGGTTACATACAGAGGCGCGGATGGCGCGCTGGTGACGGATGCGGTCGAAGCCGCGAACCGCGCGGAGTGCTTTGCGCAGATGAAAGCGCGGGGGATCACGCCGATGGGCGTGAAGGAGGGGGGCTCCGTCTCCCGCAGAGAACGCAGAAGTCGCAGGGATGGCGGGAACGGTAGCCGTGCAGAGCGCACAATCCTCCAATCCTCCAATCCCCCAATCCCCCAATCCTCTCTGCACGCTGTGTGGAGCCGCCGCGCAAAGGCGGCGGCAGCGGTTTTGGTTCTGGCGGCGATTGTCGGTGGCGGGATTTGGTGGGGGATGGATGGGCGGCGCGGCATTAAAGTCGCGCCACAGGACGAAGGACCGAAGAAGCCAAGCGCACTTGCAAAGGACGTGAAACCGGCGGCAGCACCGAAGCCGACGGGGACTGAAAAAGGCTCCTCCACCAACGCGTCTGCCGCGAAGGCGGATGCGCCCGAGCCGGAGATGTACCTCGGGAAAAGGGTCGTTTCGCGGCAGGCCGTGACAAACGCCAGCGGCCACAGCTACACGATCCTGCGCACGGAGGATGGCCTTACGCACCGCGTCAACGTCGTTGCGCCGGGCAAGGGGCGCAGGCTGTTCAAGTACAGTTCCGACCTGCTGCTCGCGCAGGCGCTTGGGACGCCGGGGGACGGCGACATGCCCCCATTGATGCTCGACAGTGATCTTGACGAGCAGTTCGCCCGATCCCTCAAGGAACCCGTGGCGTTCGAGGATATCGATACCGAAGAAGAGCGGAAGCTCAAGGAAACGGTCATGCTGGCGCGCGAGGATGTGAAGGATCTCATGAAGACGGGCGCCACGTTCACTGAGATAATGCGTGAACATCAGTCTCTTGCGGCGGAGAACTCCGAAATCAGGCGGAAGATAGCCCTTGAGGCAAAGAAGATCCGGGCGGAACATGGCGAGGACGACGCAAAGGAGTACCTTTCCAAAATGAACGCCGCGCTTCAGCGCATGGGAATCGCGCCGCTCAATAGGGCTGTCCCCAACCCGCGCAGGCGGAACGATTCCAATACGGAAGATCTGAAAAAACGAAAGGAAACGGAAGAATGAAAGTCACATGCACGATGATATTTGCGCTTCTGGCGCTTGCCCTGTTCGCGGAAGATGCTACGGCCGAGTCAAAGGCGGAACTGCGCAGACGACGCCGGAGGGAGTTCATAGAGAAGGTCGGTGGGCTTGTGACCAAGCCCTACACAGGGAAGGTGATAAGGATCGTCAACGCGCAGAAGACGGTGCCGTCTGATCCGGTGGTTTTCGCGGCGAAACAGATACAAGTCGCGCTTTCTCTGCCGGTGGAGGTGGTGGCGGCCGATGCGTCGGTTTTGGATGCGCGGTCGCTTTTCGCAACGAACACGGCAGCGGTGCTGCTCATCAAGGACACGGACGGCCCCCGCGTTCTCGTCGCGCCTGATGATGCCTGGGGCGAGGTGAACGTGAAGGCGCTCGCCGCCGGCAATCCCAGCGCCGACCAGCTTGCCATGCGTCTCAGGAAGGAGGTATGGCGCGCAATGGCGTTCATGCTCGGCGCCGGCTACTCGCAGTACGAATTCTGCCTGATGAAGCCAGCCCGTACGTTGGGCGATCTCGATGCGATCACGGCCGACATGCCGTGCCCCGAGCCGTTCAATAGGATGATCATGAGCGCCACTGCGCTCGGTGCGTACGTAACGCGGCGCACATCCTACCAGAAGGCGTGCGAGGAGGGATGGGCCCCGGCGCCGACGAACGATGTGCAGAAGGCGATATGGGAAAAGGTGCATTCCGTCCCGAAGAACCCGATGAAGATCGAGTTCGACCCGAAGAAAGGGAAATAGTGGTTAGTCGTTAGTGGTTAGTCGATAGCCGATTCTACCTTTCTACCTTTCAACTTTTCAACCTTTCAACTGGTGAAGTACACCTACGCCTATAAGACGAGCGACGGGATCCGGCATGAGGATTCCATGAACGCCTCTTCGAGGGAGGAGGTGTTCGAGACTTTGCGGGCGAAGGGTATCAAGGCGATCAAGGTAGTGGCCGCTGACGGCAGCAAAGCGAACGGCGAGGTGCGCGGCGTCCGCAAACGTGCCGTAGTTGCCCTTGTAATCCTCGCTGCGGTCTGTGCGGGCGTGGTTGCCTAAGGCGGTCACGCGGGACGCGTGACCCTGCCGTTGGAGAGCGGAACGCGGCGTCAGGTAATCGGCGACATGGCGATTATCGAGAAAGGCATCCGCACGGGCTGGGCGGATGTGTTTGCGCGCGAGGGAGACCGCTTTCTCGCCTCGTTCGCCATTCCGGGCGTTAAGGCCGGGCAGCGCAGCACAAGCGAAGAGGAGATGCGGCGCGCCCTTGAGGGGAAAGTCGCGCCGCAGCCGACGGACCCCATCGAGGTCCAGCAGATCAAGGCGATGGTCGAGGGGATGAAGGAGGAGGCGCGGCAGTATCTCGCTGCTGGTGGCTCGCTTGTGGATTACGGCAAGCGCCTCGTCGAGCGCCAGGAGGCCGAGATCGCCATCTACAACCGCGTCAAGAACGAGATTGAGACGATCCGCAAGACGATGGCAGAAGATGCCTTCGAGGCCTACCTCGAAGAGCGCAACGACGAACTCCGCAACCTCGGCATCAAGCCCATCGTCGATAACAGGGACTAGTCCGTCGGCATCGGTTCCCTACCCTCCTCCGCCGAAAAACATAAGGCAAATAGCGGTTAGTGCTAGTAGTTAGTGACGCAGCGAACAACTGAAAGACCAAGAACTGACAACAACAAGAAGCCGTCGGATTTCTCCGGCGGCTTTCTTGCATTAGTAGGCAGCACTTCTCAGATATTCGGCAAGAAAGCGGTCGTACACCACATATCCGTTCTGCCCATGGTAGAGAATCTCCTTATCAACAAGCATGTCAAGCGAGGTCTTGACGCTACTGGCCGCCCGCAAGGAATGCCTTTCAATGAATTTTCCAGCCTGAGGTGATTTCACGACTCCTTCGCGGGCGATGGCATTCACTAGGCGGCGGGCACCATCAGGCAAAAGCTCAAGAACCCTCTGCTGATCGTATTCATTCGCAAGAATTCTCTGTTTCACCGCTTCATCGAGTTGCTGGACTTCCAAAACATCGCCGCCCGCCGCATAGAGATCCCACAGCAGCGCCTGAAGATACCATGTTATGCCCTCAAAGCGCGTATAGAGCGCATGGAAGACCTTCCGATTCAGGCGACGCCCCACCTCGCGGAAGAAGCGATCGGCAAAAGCGTAGTATGGTTCTTCGGGGATGGTGTCTAACGGCATCATAAGCGTTGACTGGTAGAAGGGACGCTTCGGCGATGTGAACATGTCTCGCATGAGATGTTGCTTTGAACCAGCGAAGATGAATCGTGCCGGAACAAACTGCACATAGCTGCGTAATGTTGCTTCAATCCCTTTTTCCGGATAGTTACATATTTGCTGAAAGTCGTCGATGGCAATCACCGTACGTTTGTCATGTTCTGAAAGATAGGCAAATATTTGTTCCAACGTTTTTTCCGCCTGAACATCTGTGACCTCAAAGGAAAGTGACGGTTTCCCACTCGTCTCTTCATAGGAGAGGGTTGGACGCATACCCTGAATTAGACGCTTTGCAGCACCGCCGACCTTTTCAAGGGGCGTGTCAAGCCGCCCAAGGATAGCGTTAGCGAGCGCCTTCGTGAACTCTGCGAGATTCTGCGTGCCGAAAATATCAACATAGATTGTCACATACTCTTTGTTTTGCGCAAGCGCGTTGAAGGCATTCCAGATTAGCCCTGTCTTTCCGTAGCGACGTGGTGAAAGAAGTGTGACATGGCTTTCATTGCGGACGGCGGAGCAGAGCCGTTCTGTTTCAGCGACTCTGTCGCAGAAATATTCTGGTCCTCTATATCCTGCCAGAACAAAAGGATTATTGAGTTTCATGCGCGGTATTATATCACAATCACACTCATCACGCAAATCACGTGACGGGATTTGCGTGATGGGACTATTGTCAACTATAAGAGAAAGCCGCCGGAGAAATCCGACGGCTTCTTGTTGTTGTCTGTTCTTGGCCTTTCAGTTGTTCGCTGCATCACTAACCACTAGCAACTAATCACTATTCGCTTTATGCTTTGCGGAGGAGGAGGGTAGGGAACTGATGCCGATGGACTAATCTCTGTTATCGACAATGGGCTAATCGTTCGGATTGGTGATGGTGCGGAGACCGAGGCGGCGCAGGGCGGCGTTCTTCTCCTCCCAGACTTCCGCTGATTTTTCCTTTTCAAGTTCACGGCGCGTGCGCTCATAGATCTGCATCTCGGATGCGGTACGTTCGTTGAGCCGACGCCAGAACGAGCGGGGTGTCCCGTTGCCGTTGGCGAGATAGCCGCGCAATTCCTCACGCATCCCGTTCACGATCTGCTTCAGCTCCTTGATCTCCCGTGTATCTTCGGGAACAATGACGATGTCGCGTTCAGGGGAAAGCTCATCCTTCGCGTAGGCGGCGAACGCCGCATCCTGCTCGGCCGCCAGATAGCGCGGATTCGCCCCCTTTGCGCACATGAACCGGCCCGGCTGGGCGAATACGGCGAGCATCCGATCTCCCTCACGCGGCAGGACAGCCCCGAAATCCCCGCGCTCAAGCCCCTCCATGACTGCCGGGTCACCGTATATCTGGTGCCGTGGAGACGAAACCGCCGGATTGGCGGCCACATTCGCGCCTGTGCGCTCCCCGCCGATGTAGGCGATTACGCCCACGAAAACCGCCGCAAGTGCCACAAGCACGGCGACGACGCGCTTCCTCACGCCCCTCACCTCGCCGTTCGCCTTCGATCCGTCCGCGGCCACCACCTTGATGGCCTTGATACCCCTCGCCCGCAACGCCTCGAACACCTCTTCCCGCGAAGAGGCGTTCATGGAATCTTCATGCCGAATCCCGTCGCTCGTCTTATAGGCGTAGGTGTATTTCAACCCTATTCCTTTACCTTCTTCGTCTCCGGCTTGATCTTGATCGGCTCGGTCGGCATCGCATGCACCTTGTCCCATACCGCTTTCTGGACATCATTTGTTGGCTGTGGCGCCCACCCCTCTTCGCAGGCCTTCTTGTAAGTGACAATGCGTTCAGGTCTTACATTGAGATTCTTCAGAAGATGATTCTGGCAACGCTGAATCACGTCCATTGTGAGTGCATCGGCATCCATTGAATCAAGCTGTGCCACTTCGGTCGCCATGTGGATGTTGTTTGGGTATTGCGACGATGCGCCGCCAGCGACAAGCGAGAACGCCCGCATGAGTTCTGCACGGAAACGTGTGGCAAGAAGCGCGTTGAAAGCGGCGGAATTCGGAAGCCCGACCCCGAGTTTCGCCACATTCACGAGTGACCATCTTTCCTCCGGTGCGGCGAGAAGCGCAGGCAACGCAGGGTCGTTAACCGCAAATACCGCCACTGTGACGCCCGCCTTTTCCACATCCGCGCGGGAGGGGAACCCGTTGACAGACACGGAGAGCATACGCATGTCCTGCTTTACAAGACGCTTGAGGTTCGCCACTACCTTCGTTATCTCCTTTTCAGGAACTTTGCTTTGCGCATTCAGGAACCCCACGCACCCTTGGCGTGAACCTGGCTGCACGATCACGCCACCGAACTTCTCGTCATACAGCTTCTTGAGCACACCTTTTCGTGCCACATTCGGGACTGATGCCATCCCTCCCTGCGCAAAGATTCCCAAAACCGCAAACGCTACTGCTGCAAGAACCGTCAACCTCTTCATTTCTTCGCTCCTTTTCCTTTATTGTTTTCCCACTTCGCCCTTTTCGGACTCCCTTTGAAGCCTAAATCTCGTTAAGGCAAGAGGCAACCCGATCTTCCCCGCGCCCGCACCACCCTGCTCCTCAAGCATCTTGTTTGCGCTTGCGATGTAGTCTTCGACCTCTTCCACGCTCTTTGCGGTCTTCTCCATTTCCCGTAGAGCCTTCTCAAGGTTCTCTCGCAACCCGCGAAGTTTTATCTGCCTGTCATGCTCTTCATTAAGGATGGCCGCAATGTCCTTGCCAGCATCAAGCTGCTCCTTTAGATATATTTTCACATCGATCATCTGCCGCTTCTGTTCCTGAAGTTCGGGGCTATCCTTCTCTTTGTCTATGACAATCGGCGTCTCAAGGGACTTGAGAAAATGTTTCTCAAAGTGCCGATCGAATGGGATGAGCAAGTTCGGCATGCCGGGTTTAGAGAACAGGAGGACGGAGAGCTGGCTATCGGCGGTGGTCTTCCATGGATTCTCTGCCTGCCGCTTCTTGAATGCCTCATGCCGCTTCTCGTAGCCGGGGTCAATCCGGGCATAGTCCTCAGGCGTGTAAAGCCAGTGTGGCTTGTATTCAAGATCTTCCGGTATGGGCGTCCCCCACGGATTCTTCTTGAATCCCCGCTTCTTCCATGCCTCCTGGTCGCGCTTCCATTTCGGCACATCGTCGATGGGCTTCGGCGCGGCTGCGGGCTTCACCTCTTTTGCCAGCGACGGTTTCTTCGGCGTCTCCGGCTCGTTGTTGGGTTGTGCCTCGCCGTTGCCAAGCCACCACCACACGACTGCTATTGCGGCTGCCGCCGCAATAGCAAATGTAAAGTGTTTAATGTAAAATGTAAATTTGCGCGAACGGCCCGCATGGGAGGGGCATACTTCATCGCGGCCACCGCCATGAATGGGCGAGACGCCCGTTCTCCCAGTGGGCCTGCGTGTTCCTTTCGGCGCGCCCTCCTTTACGCTCAGCGGCGCAATTCCCTGCGCTTTCATCCGAGCAAAACACTCCGCACGGTTCGCCGCCTCAACGCGTTCCTCGCGCAGCGCGCCATCCGCACCCCTGTATGTCACCGTGAATGTCATCGCTCTTCACCTCTCTACCAGAATCTCTTTTCATTGACGAGTTTAAGGCCCTCGCCTTTCAAGATGCTGTGGCGTATCGTTTCAACCGCCTTGTGGATCGACTGGAAGCCGCCAATGGCCTTTTCGTCATTCTTTGAGACCACAATCCCCACAAGATTCGGCAATCCGCCATTCTGCCGCCCTTGCGCGAACACAGGCGCACCGCTGTTGTTCTCGTGCAACCTTACCTGAATGGTGTTTTGCACCAAATCGAGCGTCTTCTTGTTGATGTTGTATTCGTCAAAAACCTTCTCCCGCTTCCACATCTCGCCAATAAGCGCCTCTTTTCTGTCTGCAAACATGATTGACCAGCCCATCAGCGGAACAAACGGGAAGCTGATTCCGCTTTCAATGATAGGCCAACATGAAATCGTAACCACTTCCACGGCGTCCTTCTCGTTGAGAAAGCCGATTCTCCCAGAATCAAACGTTGCGACGGCGCCGTCACCGGTCGAATCTCCATCAAGCGATACGTGTGGCGGGAGCCTTCCATCCCTTGATATCTTCATTATCTCATCGGTGGTCAACTCGAACCAGGCGAAATCAAGGTCTTCCTCAGCACAGAACCACCGCTCCGGCGCGATATCCGCTATCCGGCGATACTTGAACGCACTGCCTTCGGACTTCAGATAAACAGCGTTGTACCATGACGGCGAGCGGAAGAACCCGTTGCATGTTGCCACATGCCGCGCAGTCAGAAAAGCGATGCGCGTGCGCGCGCCGTCCTTTACGCCGACAAGCACGCCGCAGCCCGTCAACCTAAGATGATCTGCCCAAACGGAACCGACCGCATCGCTGGTTCCGCCACATCCGGGAACGAGAGAGACCGCGCCCCAAAGAAGGCACCACGCCGCTGCAAACAACGCATCGCCACGCATAGCGCGGACAAATTGCATCGTACGCGAACCTGCGGCATTCTCCTTCTCCTCGTCCATTTTCCTCAATTCAAGTTGAAAAGCCCGCCCGCAACCGCGGACGGGCCTTTCGTTGTCCTGATTCGCGGGTTCAACCCGTGTAATCAATCCTTACGCGCGACGGCGGCGGAGCGCAAGCGCACCCAAGCCAACGAGCATCAAGATGCCAGAAGTCGGCTCAGGAACACCAGCGACCGTCCATCCCGTGATTGCCGTACCGGTACCACCACCAAGGTTCTTGGCGAGATTGCCGACAGAGCCGCCTGTACCAGAACCGTTGATGTTGCCTACTGCCTTATTGGCGATATAGCCCTCTACATCCCCACTTTTGTACTTGGTAAGGACGAGCGCATAGACAGGGTTATCCTGATTGGCAGTCCAATCATCTATTGTGGTCGTGACGGTGATGCCGGCCGCACCAGCGCCTGACTTGCTTGTAGCCGAAGACGTATCCTTCGAGCTGATGGCATCAAGCGAAGTACTGTTGTAGGTTGCCTGATCAACAATCCACACGTACATTGTGAGCGTGCCACTTCCTGCATTTGCAGTACTGAACGACCCGTCATCGTTTGGAGCCTTGACCAGGGTGCCAGTACTCCATTTGCAACTTGCCGCCGACGCGGTAAACGCAAGGGCAACAGCCGCACACATTACTATCAGTTTTTTCATTTTCGTTTTCCTTTTCATTTTGTTTTTCTTGGTATAGCTCGTTGGTTTCAACGCGTCACACCATGAAATCCTTATTCAGCAGCAAGCGCAGACTTCACAGTCACAGTGGCATTGGCCCCAGCCGTTGCGCACATCTGGAAGCCCTCGCCTGGAGCATAGGACACCAGATTGTTCCAGCAGGTGGTGTAGATTTCCTCGGAGGCATCATCGGCATCATACCATCCCTTCGTGCACTCGTAAGCATCGGCAATGTACTGCGGAGCATAAACAAGCTTGCGAACATAGGTGCCATTCGTGTTAAGCATGACGATATAGTCAAGGAGAGGTTGCCACCCGGAGCCGTCCCCCTCGCCCGTCTCGTCGCAGTTGACCACGAGGTCGCCAAGCGTGATTGTCATTGGCGAGCAGTTGGCAATGGCCATGTAGTTCTCAACATCCGTGACGGTCGGCGTAGCCTTGACTTCGCCCTTGAACGTCGCCTTGGCGCCTGCACCCGCCGTGCCGCATACCTGAACGCCGTAACCGAACGTTAATGCAGTGCTGTTCCAGCAAGTGGTGTAGATTTCCTCGGAGGCGTCATCTGCATCGTACCAGCCCTTTTCGCACTCATAGGCATCAGCGATGTACTGGGGGGCATACACGAGCTTGCGGACATAGGTGCCGTTTTCATTAAGGATAACGATGTAGTCAAGAAGCGGCTGCCATCCGGAGCCATCTCCCTCACCAGTCTCGTCGCAGTTGACTGCTATATCGGCATAGGTGAATGATTCGCCACCACCGACTTGCGTGAACGCCGGACCAATGAACTCATAATTCTCAACAGGCTTCTCTACATAGCCCACAGTATTGGCGGATTCCAAGGCGCTCGCGCCTACTGCCGCGCAGAGAGATTTTAATATGGGGATTTAGGAAGAAAAATGTTTCCTGGTTCGTCAACGAAGAGGCTCAATGTCTTCATGGGAGGCCAGTTGGCGTTCCTTTGCGTCTGTTGGACCAGCCCCTGAGAGTATATGGTTTGCGACCATCACGTTAACAGTTCCGTCCTGACTAGGCGATGTCGGTATGGTAGAGGGTGAAGGGGAGGGGCACGAGCGTTCTGGTCTTCATTTCTCCGACATTGTCTTGGCCGTTGCAGTACTGTCCGCGCAGCGTGTGGCCGATTATAGGGTATTCGGGTTTTGTACATTCGTCTGTAGGGCAGTCTTAACAAGTGGCATTCGATTGCATGGCATTCATCCATCGCCCTTCATCCGCCTTCCGCCCTTGCCGCCCCCCCCCCCAAGCCCCATTGATCGGATTGATCGGTATTCCGCCCAATGACCTAAAGATTTCGTCCGCACCGTAATCTTGACTTCTCGCCGGAGATGTGGTATCCTTCGCGCCGTTTCTGTTTCCAGAGGTCTGCCGGCTCTGCGAAGAGGCCGGCCAAGGTTCCGGAAAGGGCAAGGGAAATGAATCGAAAAGCCAAGATTACGCCGGCGGAGGAGGAGGCCGAGCGGGAGTTCCGGGAGTGGATCCGGCGCTACGAGCCCGTTGAGAGGGCGGTCTACGAAGCGCGCGCGCGGCGCGAGGCGTCAAAGCGCCGCCGCGCGGCCGAGCGCCGCAGGGCGTTCGGGGCGCTCTGCGAGGCCACGGAGGGCCTCGCGGCGTTCGCCCGTCGCAACGGCGTCACGCTGGAGGAGGCGCGGCACGAACTCCGGCGGATCCGTCCGTGCCATCCGGCGCTCGCGTTGCCGTGCATGCTCCTCGAGGACGCCTGGACGGGCCTCGCGGCGATGCGGCGGCTCCTGACGCGGCGCATCGACCGCGCGAAGCACGAGGCGGCGCGCCCCGCCTACTACGCGCAGGAGCGC
>CACZCD010000158.1 GCA_902779565.1 uncultured bacterium
GTATTGCCGGCCGTGGTGCCGAAGGCGTTGTTGGCATACACATGGATGAGACCCTTGTTGATGGTGGTCTTGCCGGTGTAGTCGTTGTCCACGTTGAGGTTCACGGTGCCGTTGTCGCAATAGACGAGGTTGGCGGCGCCGGAGATGCAGGCGTTGAACGTGACGGTGCTGCCGTTGGCGACGCCGATGCGAATGACGGGCGTTGCGGCGGTGCCGAGCGAAAGCGGCGCGTTGAATGTGACCGCGCCCGCGCCGGTGTTCGTGATCGAGCCGCCGTTCGCGACCGCTATCTGGCTGCCGGAGAGCGTCACGGCGTCGGCGGAGCGGAAGTCGAGGTTTGCGAGCGAAAGACCGGCGATGTCGTTCGCGAACGTGCCGCCCGTGGTGAACACGAGCGTATCGCCGTTCTGCGGCGACATGTGCCCTGCCGTACCGCCACCCCACGATTCGTCCGAGAAGTTGCCCGTTGCACCGCCATTCCACGTCAGCGTGAGCGCATCGCCGTACGCCGCCGCGCAAAGCGCCACGGCCAACACCGCAACGATTCGCGCCACACGCTTATGCGGCCCCACAATTCCTTCGGTTCTTTCGGCCTTGCTCATAGCTTCTCTCCTTTGCTATTCCCTGCCAATTCGTTTCAATGTCGCGAATTATACCACAAAATCATAAATCAGCGGCAATCTCAGCGATGCGCGGCGGCGGCCGTTTGGCTCGCGAAACGGACGATGCGGCGGGCCACGGCCGCTTTCGTGAGAAGCGGGAGCCGTTCGATCCGGCCGTCCGCGTGAACGAACGTCACGCGGTTTGTGGCGGTGCCGAATCCGCTTCCCGCCGCCGTCACATCGTTGGCGACCACAAGATCAAGTCCCTTCTCGCGGCATTTCCGCGCCGCCTCCGCCGATGGCTCGCCCGTCTCCGCCGCAAAGCCGATGAACACCTTCCGCCGCCGCACATGCGCGAATTTCGCCGCAACGGTTTTCAGGATGTCGGGATTGCGCACGAGCCGGAGCGTATCCGCCATCGCGCGCTTCTTGAGTTTCGCCGCCGCACAGCGCGCCGGACGCCAATCGGCGACGGCGGCGGTGGCGACGAGACAGTCAAAATCCTCCCGCTCGACCGCCGCCAGCATATCACGGGCCGAAACCACGTCAATGCGCCGCACGCCCAGCGGGGTGCGCAGCGCGACGGGACCCGCCACAAGCGTCACGTCATGTCCGGCGGCACGGGCGGCGCGCGCCACGGCAAAGCCCATCTTCCCGGTGGAAGGGTTCGAGAGGAACCGCACCGGATCAAGGAACTCCCGTGTGGGACCCGCTGTCACCAAGAAGCGCAAATCACGACCTCAGCGCCGAGACCAGACCGGAGGCTTCGGCGGCCAACGCCTGGATCCGCTCCCAATCATCGCCGGCAAGCGCGTCCTTCGGCACGATCCAGGTGCCGCCGCAGGCGACGATTTCGGGAACGGTGAGATAGTCCTTCACGTTCGTGGCGTTGATGCCGCCGGTCGGCATGAACTTCACGCCTGTGAAGCGGAACGCCCCGAGGAGATTCTTGATCATCTTCACGCCACCCGCCGCCTCGGCCGGGAAGAACTTCACCATCGGCACGCCCGCCGTGAGCGCCTGGGAAAGTTCGGAGGCCGTGGCGATGCCCGGCACCATCGGCAAACCGATCTCCTGCGCATAAGATACGACGACCGGGTCGAAGCCGGGCGCCACGCCAAAGACGGCACCCGCCTCCTTCGCGGCCTTCACCTGCTCCTTCGTGAGAAGCGTGCCGGCGCCCACGATGGCGCCCGGCACCTCGGCCTTGATCTTCGCGATGGCGCCCGCCGCCGCCTTCGTGCGGAAGGTCACCTCCAACACCGGCAGCCCACCGGCCACCAGCGCGTTCGCCAACGGCACGGCCTTGGCTTCGTCCTCGATCACAATCACCGGAATGATGCCGGCGGATTTCAGGGTTTCGACAATTTCCATTGTTCTCCTCAGTTGGTAGTTGATAGTTGGTAGTTGGTAGTTTTTAGCCGTGTAGAACGTGTAGATCGTGTAGAAATGAATTGATAGTTGGTGGTTGGTGGTTGATTTATCTCACGCAGAGACGCAGAGTACGCAGAGGGATATTTTTGGAGTTGTGACTTCGCTCAGCAAATAGCATTGATTTCACCTTTCCACTCTTCCACCTTTCCACTCTTCCACCTTTTCACTTTTCCACCTTTCCACTCTTCCGTCTTAAAAGCTCGGCCACGCGCACGGCATCCTCCGGCGTATCGACGCCCACGCCCTCGTCCTCCGTGCGGATGACGGCGATCCGTCCGCCCACCCAGAGCGCACGGAGCTGCTCAAGCTTCTCGGTGCGCTCCAGCGCGCACGGCGGCTCGGCGATGTACCGCTTCAGGAATCCGCCCCGGTAGGCATAGATGCCGAGGTGCCGCACGTAGAGTCCACTCGCGAGGTCGGGTTCGTGGTCGCGGTCGCAGGGAATCGGACAGCGCGAGAAGTAGAGCGCGCCGTCGTCGCGGTCGAGTACGACCTTCACCACCGTCTTGGCGGCGAGGTCCGCCGCCGAGCGGAGCGGCGTGACCGCCGTCGCCATGTCCCACTTCGCGTCCTCCTTCAGCCGCGCCACAAGACGGTCGATGAGCGACGGATCGATGAGCGGCTCGTCGCCCTGGATGTTCACGAGAATGTCATCATCGGCGAACGCGCCGGCGGCGCACGCGATGCGGTCGGTGCCGCTCGGCAGTTCGCTGGGCGTCATCACCGCCTTGCCGCCGTACGCCTCAACGGCCTCGACGATGCGCGTGTCGTCCGTCGCCACGATCACGTCGTCAAGACTCTTCGCCTTTTTCACAGCCTCCACGACCCACGCGACAAGCGGCTTGCCCGCCAAATCCGCCAGCGGCTTTCCCGGAAAGCGGCTCGAGCCGTAGCGGCTCGGAATGATCCCTAATGTTTTCATGGCGCGGATTATAGCAAAAACCCGTCCGATATGATACACTTCTCACCCATGACAAAAACTGCCTTTCTTGCGATCCTCGCGCTTCAGATCTGCCTCGACCGCCGCGGCTTCTCGCCGAATGCGATGGACGGACAGACCGGCGCCAAGACGCGCACCGCGCTCGCCGCCTACTGCACGGCGAACGGTCTGCCGCCGCCGCGGCCGGACGAGGAGGAGTTCGCGTTCGAGAAGTATTTCCCCGACGAACCCGATCTGTTCACCACCGTCACCGTGACGGCGCAGGACCTCGCCGCGCTCGTGAAGATCCCGAACGACCCCGCGAAGAAATCCGCCCTTCCCCGCTTGGGCTACGAAACACTGAACGAGATGTTCGCCGAACGCGGGCACGTGACGCAGAACACGCTGCGCCGCCTCAACCCGCATGTCGTCTGGACGAACGCGACGGTCGGCACGCGAATCAAGATCCCCGAAATCTCGCCAGTGGCGATCGGCGACAAGGCCGCGCTCATCAAGGTCTCGCTCTCAAAGTTCACCGTGACGGCGCTCGACGCCGCGCGCAAGCCCCTCGCCGTGTTCCCCTGCTCGATCGCAAAGGACAAGGCGAAACGTCCGCCGCCCGGCGAGATCAAGATCGTCACGCAGATCGCAGATCCGAACTACACCTACACGCCGGACTTCACGCCCAAGGGACGGAAGCCCGCGCGCCACATCTTCCCGCCCGGACCGAACAACCCCGTCGGCACCGTGTGGCTCGGCCTCTCGATCCCCGGCTACGGCATCCACGGCACGCCCCTGCCCGAACGCATCGGACGCGCCGAATCGCATGGATGTTTCCGTCTCGCCAACTGGAACGCGGAAAAACTCTACGAGCTGGTCAAGCCCGGCACACGCGTGCTCATCGAGCCTTAAGGGTTGAAAAGTTGAAAGGTTGAAAAGGGCGCGGACTTTCAACTGTTCAACCCTTCAACCTTTCAACCTATCCTAGCCGGACGCGCGGATCGAGCCACGCGTAGAGCAGGTCGGTGATGAGGTTCACACCCTGATACAGCAGCGCGCCTAACACGACCACCGCGCGCACCACCGCCATGTCGCTCGAATGGATGGCGTTGATCGAGACGTTGCCGAGCCCTGGAATGCCGAAGAAGCTCTCCAGCATGAGAGATCCCGTGAACAAATACGGGATGGCGAGCGACACGTAGGTGACGATGGGGATGAGCGAATTCCGCAGCACATGCACGAACAGCACGCGCGATTCCGACAGCCCCTTCATCCGCGCCGTACGCACATAGGGCTTGTAGATCTCGTCCAGGATGGCGGTTCGGAAGAACCGCACGTCGATGCCAAGACCGGAAACGATGCCGATGATGACGGGCAATACAAGATAGAAGGCGCTTTCATAGCCCCACACCGGAAAGAGCCGGAGCTTGAACGCGAAGAGGAACTGCCCGGCCAGCACCCACACCACATAGTTCACGCTCATCAAGATCGTTGAGCCGACCATCACCGACCGGTCGAACTTGCCGCCGCGCCCGGCCGCGCACAGCATCGCGAGCATCAGCCCGACCGCCGTGCCGCCGAACAGGATCGGCACCGTGAGGGAGAGCGACGGCCCCACCCCGCGCTTGAGCACCGACAGCACCGGCTCGTCCGCCTCGGTCGAGATGCCGAAATCGCCATGGGCGAGATCATTGCAGAACTTCACGAACTGCTTCGGCAGCGGCAGATCGTATCCGTACTTGTGGTTGAAGGCGGCGATGGACTCCTTGGTCGCGTTCTTGCCGAGGATGACCTGCGCCGGCGATCCGCCCACGACGTTGAACAGCACGAACGTGAGCACGATGATCCCGAACGTGGTCGGGATGACTTCAAGAAGACGGCGGACGATGTATTTCAGCATGGCTTTCGGCTATTGACAAAACGGAGGAAGAGATCGCGGCAGACATCCAGGTTCGACGCCTGCCACACGAGGGATCTTACGACGAAGCCCCCCTTCTCGGGGAACCGGTAGCGCGCCGGGATCGGCGGCGCAAAGCGGATGAGGTCCTCGCGGTAGCGCGCCAGACGGAACGCGATCGCGCGCAGGCGACGCTCGAACCCGGAGAGGAAGCGTTCGCACAGCACCGTGCGGCGCACGGCCGAGACGTCCCGTCCCTTGACGAATTCAAGGAACGTCTGGGCGTACGCTTGCATGTAGAAGCGCGCCGCCGCCCGGTAGCTCCGCTCCGTGCAGGCGACGTCCGGCCAGCCGCAGCTGCCGCGCACGGAGCAGATGGAGACGGCGGCCGGCAGCAGCCGCTCGCGCTCGGCGTCCCAGGCGAAACGGTAGATTTCCTTGCCGATGCCGAAAAGCGAGGAATGCTTCTTGGGATCGTACTTCTTCATCGCCAGGTTCTGCGCGGCGGCGTCCCCCATCAGAACGGCGAGCTGATCCTGCGCGACGGAATCCGCCAGCAGGTTGGCGGGGATGCCGCCGAGCGGTTCCCCTTCGCAGCGCGTGCGGATGTAGTAGTCGTAGATCAGACGGCGCCGGCCGAAGGACCGGTGACGCAGCAGCCGGTAGTCGGGGAGACAGATTCCGAAAGCCTTGAAGCACTCGATGCGGGCCAGCACGTAGGCGCCATAGCCGTCGTCAAAGCTCGAGAGCCGCTTCTCCACGAACGAGGACGGAAGCGGACGGCAGTTCGTCTTGAAGACGATCTCGCGCGTGCGCCCTTCGCCGGGCGAGACGCCCTGATCCCGGTCCGCCTCCTCGGTGCGGAGCTCGTAGATGTTGGCGTATTCGAGAAACTCGTCCTTGCTGAGGAGCTGCCGCACGTTCGAAAGCAGCACCTCCGTGCGCGCGTCCGTTCCGGGATGGTACTGCGGCGCGCCATTCACGAAGGTGGCGCCCGGCAACGCCGTGCGGCGGGCATCAAACGCGTGGGACGAGCCTTCGCCGGAGACGGCGTACACCTCACCGGTGAGATGCATGTAGAGCGCCTCGGCAAACACCGCGCACGTATCGTCCGCGTATTCCGGACGCGTCAGAAGCGCGCGGAACTGCATGTCGATCTCGGCGATCCGCCCGGGCGCGCGGTCCGGCTCCGTCTCGATGTCGCCTAGCAGCTCCTCAAGACGCGGCACGATCTTCTCGACGGCGTTTCCGCGCAGCAGGCCGAAAAACTCGATTTCATGGTGCCCGCCGAATTTCGGCATCCGCATGAACGACGTCTCATTCCCCTCGTACACACCCACCAGCTCGGCCAGCCCCGCACGGAATGCCGGGAAATCCGACCGCGCGAGGGACGCAAAGCGGTGGAACTCGGGCCAGGAGAGGAAATGCACGCCCTTCACGGAATGGTAGTAGTTCAGCGGCGAGGCGATCCGCTTGCGGCTCTGCGCGACCGCCGCGCGGATGCCCGCCTCGGACCAGGCGAGCGGCTTCACGCGCCACTCCTGCCCCAGTTCGCGGAAGTGCTGAAGCGTCTCGTCGTTACGCTCCGCCATCACCACGTCGTCAAGCGAGAACCCCAGCCCCCGGACCAGCCAATCGTCCAGGGCGACCAGCTTCGCGCACGGGACGTCGCGCTGCGAAATCTCCAGCTTACCGCCCACCACGTTCGCCACGAGGATGGCGTGCATCATCGCGTCCGACCGCTTCTCCGCCGGCAGGTCGCACAAATCCCACAGCTTCCCTGAGAGGAGCGGCAGCGCCGCCACGCTATGATTGCCCGAAGTCACGGTGAGAAGATGCCCGAAGGCCCCCGGCGCCAGATCGTTCTTCTCGGCGACCAGCACGGACGCGTGTTCGTCCATGAGATCCCAGACGTCCCGCTCGAACACGATCGTATCCGTGCCCAGATCGTATGCATGGAACACCTTCTGCGAACCCATGGCCGTCACAACGACCCGTTGGGGCCGTCGCGCCGCGTCAGTTCGCAGCTTCCGGAAGAACCGTTTGATGTTAGAGTTCTGCATACGTCGGGAATTATATCATAAAACCGTTGCGAGTTCCTCATACACGCGGCGGGTGCGCGCGATCATGAGATCGAAGGAGAACTTTTCGAGGGCGGCGGACCGCAGATCGCCGAACGTCATCTTCGACACGCGCACCAGCGCCTCCGCGAACGCCGCCACCTCCGCCTCGCCCGGCGGCAGACCGTCGGGGACCAGCACGCCGTTCACACCATCCTCCACGATGTCGAGCGCGCCGCCGAACGCCTTGGCGACCACCGGACGGCCCATGGCCAACGCCTCGGCCATGGAGCGGCCGAACGCCTCCGGCTTCCGCGTGTTGGAGGAGACGACCACATCCGCCAGCGAAAGGCATTCCGCGATCTTCTGCTGATTGCCCGCAAACACCACCTGCGACTCCATCCCCAAAGACGCGACAAGCTGGTGAAGCCCCTCTTCAACATCCTTGCGAAGCGCCTCCGCCTCACCGACGATCACCAGCTTGAACGGCCGCTCCGACGGGGCGATCCGGTTCGCCTCGCGCACCGCGCGGATCAGGAGGTCGTAACCCTTGAGCTGCGTGATCCGCCCCACGCCCATCACCACAAACGTACCGTCGATCTTCCACGCCGCGCGCTTCGCCGCCATGAAGTCGCGGTCAAGGTTCTCCGTGTCGAACCGCACGCGGTCGATCGCCCGCGGAATGATGCGGATCTTCTCGTCGGGAAGACCGTAGTGTTTCTTGAGATAGTCCGCGATGAACGTGGACGGGGTCACGGTGAGGTCGCCGCGCGTCATCACCGCCGAATAGCGCGAGACGGAGTTGGCGCCATGCGCAAAGCTGATCCACGGGAGACCCAGAGTGCGGTTCGCCCAGACGAACAGCCAGGCCGGCACGCGGGAGTGGGCGCAGACGACATCCGGTCGCTCCGCCTCCAAAAGGCGGCGCAGCTTCGCCGCCCGGAAAAAATAGGTAAGGGGATTCTTGGACTTCACGTCCAACGTGATGTGCCGCCCGCCATCCGCGACGATCTGCTCCGCAAGCCGCCCACCGGCGGAGACGACGACATTCTCCCATCCCAGGGCCGACAACGCACGGTTCACTTCAACGACGCCGCGTTCAACGCCGCCCTGCTCCATCGCGGGAACCAGCTGCATCGTCTTCATCAGAACATCCTCCGGTCGCCTCCCGAACCGCAGAACCGTCAGTTCCGCCGGCCGCGGAGAAGCGTAATCTCCGCGCGGTAGCCGTCAAGGTCGTTCGGCGTCTCGAGATAGAACGGCAAATCGCG
>CACZCD010000159.1 GCA_902779565.1 uncultured bacterium
TAGAGCTCCCGGTTGGTGCCCCGCATGGCGCCGTCGCGGGAAATATCCGTAAAAATAGTTCGGCCCGAGCACGCCCGACGTATATATCTCGTTTATATTTGTTTTCCATTTTGTCGGACGGTCGTAATCGATCTTGAAGAGGCGCTCTCCTATCCAAGCCATCCGGAGCTCGCCGTCAAGGGGACGTGGAGTGTGGAGAGGTTTCGCCGCAAGCTCGCTCAGCTGCGCGCGAAGGGGCTTGAGCCGATACCCAAGCTGAACTTCTCCACGGCGCATGACATCTGGCTGAAGGAATACCACAAGATGGTGTCCACCCCGGAATACTACCGCGTCTGCGCGGACGTGATTGCAGACGTGATCGATACGTTCGACACGCCGCGATTCTTCCACATCGGATTCGACGAGGAGACCCATGCCCATATGCGAAAGCATTCCATTGCGATCGTTCGGCAGGGAGACCTTTGGTGGCATGACTTCCTGTTCATCGTGAAGGAGATCGAAAGGCGTGGCGTGCGCGCGTGGTGCTGGAGCGACAAGATCTGGCACGCAAAGGAGGAATTCCTGGCCCGCATGCCGAAAAGCGTGCTGCAGAGCAACTGGTACTATGGGGTTCAGGCGTTCAACCTTGATGATGCGAAGCGACCTCATCCGGAGTTCGTCGATGCCTATCTCTGGCTGGACAGGGCCGGATACGACCAGATTTCGACCGGTTCGAACTGGAGCACGAACGACAGCGTGGGCGCCACGGTTGCCTTCGCAAAAACGCATCTTTCAGTGGAGCGGCTCAAGGGTTTCCTCTCTGCACCGTGGGTGAAGACGCTTCCTCAGTTCGAGCGGTTGCATGAGGAGCAGATCGAACAGATGGCCGCCGGGAAAAGACTCTTTGAGACATGAGCGTAGAGTCTCATCCTGTCCTGTGCGACAACGCCGTGGCGCACGAAAAGTCATGACCATCCCGCCCATGCGCGCTTCTGGTAACGTCAGAACAGCGTGAGCTGCGAGACGGGACCGAAGGATCGGCGGTGCTCCGGGCAGGGACCGAGTTTGTTCAGTGCGGCGAAATGTGCTGCCGTAGGATAGCCCTTGTGCTGGGCGAAGCCGTAGCCGGGATACTTTGTTTCCATTTCTTGGCAGTAGGCGTCGCGCGCGGTTTTGGCGAGAATCGAAGCAGCGGCGATGAGAAGGGATTTCGCGTCGCCTTTCACAACATTGATGGCGTGTGGAAGGGTGGTGACGGGGAGCCCATCGACGAGGACATTGATAGATGATAAGGGATAAGTGATAGGTGACAGATGGCAGTTGGGCGTTTCCCGTTTCCCGTTCCCCGTCTTCCCAAGTTGCTGGACCACTTCGTCATGCGCGCGCTTCATCGCCAGATGCGTGGCGCGCAGGATGTTGAGTCGGTCGATTTCGGCGGCGGAGGCGGAGGCGATCGCCCAGACGCAGCCCTCGGTCGATTTGATGATGGCGGCGAGCGCATCGCGCCGCCGTTCGGTTAGCTTCTTTGAGTCATTGACCGCTGCCCATTCCGCGACAACCAATTTCCGGGCAAGGGTGAGCGGCAGATGCACGGCGGCGGCGAAGACGGGTCCGGCGAGCGGTCCGCGTCCCGCCTCATCGATGCCCATCACGGGATCGCCTGCGGATTGCTCAAGTTCAAGTGTCATCAGAGCAACCGCTCCAGCACGGAAATGTATTTCCACTTCGGGGCATCGATCGGGCCATACACCTTGAACTCTAGCAGCAGTTTCGAGAAGGTCCAAGTGATGGGGTTGGCGAGCTTGCCGATGAAGGAGTCGTTCTTGAAGAGCCGGACGCGCGCCGTGAAGTCGAGATTGTCCTCGAGCATGGAATAGGTTCCACTTCCGGTGATGGCGAAGACGTCGCCGGACACGTTGATCTTGGAGCAGTGCAGGACGCCGTTGGAGATCACGCACTCCATCTCGGCGTTTGATTGGTCCACGAGCGACGAGACGCCGGGCACATGTTTGGCGAGATA
Source organism: uncultured bacterium (assembly GCA_902779565.1). Taxonomy (GTDB): domain Bacteria; phylum Verrucomicrobiota; class Kiritimatiellia; order RFP12; family UBA1067; genus UBA1731. The sequence continues at coordinate 2,000 of CACZCD010000159.1, forward strand.
GTCCGTGAGTCCCGCGAAGAGGTTGAGCCGCGCGAGCCGCCCGTTTTCGACCTTCAGGGAGGCCTTCCCGTTCACGCGCGACACGAGCGCGGTTGTGAGGGGTGCCTCGAACATCACTTGACCGGAAAGGGTGCCGTGCTTGTCGCCGGGTTCTATGCCGAAGACCTGTGATGCATCCTCCATCGAAATCCCCTTGCCGCGTATCGAGACCTTGAAGGTGGCGCGTTCGCTGTCGAATCCCGGGAATGAGATGAGTCCGGTGCCTGTGATGTTGCCGCCATGCGGCAACGAAGCGTGCGCATCGCGGAAAGTGACGGCGTCGCCGCGCAGAAGGAAATCCGTTTCCGCCTTGACGAGCGGGATGCCGAAGAATCGTCCCTTGTCGAACGCCAGCGTGCCGTCGAGATGGTTTGTGGCGGCGTGGGCCGGATCCACGGCGAGGAGTCCGTTGAGCGTGATGGTGGGCGGCGTTTCCGGCTGCAGGCAGTCGAGGGTGCCGTCGGTGAGCACATCCGCGACGGCCAGCGCGTTCGAGAGCGAAGTGTTCGAGCGCACGTTCCGGAAGGTCACGTAGCCGATGTCGTTGGTGTTTTCGTAGAACACGGCGCCGGACATGGAGGAGCCGTCCGCGATGCTGGCCGAAATGGGGCCCACGGTGATGTGGGCGTTCTGGCAGTGCTCGCGCACGAACACGCGCACGTCCACGTTCCCCTGCGCCGTTTCGAGCGGAACGCCGCGGTAGGCGCCGCCGGTTGGATGAAGATCGAGAAAGAGATGGAGATCCGAGTTCCGGAGATTGACGTCGAACCGGCATCCGGCATCGACGGGTGTGGTGACGCCGGTGAAGGCGTCGATGAATTGGTAGCAGTTGGTGATGTCCAAGGCCTGAAGCATCGGGCGGATGTTCGGCTGGCGTGCCTGACCATGTACGCTGCCCAGGATGCGCTGACCGGGGATGTCAACCTCGCAGTCGCCCGTCACCTCCATCGATACGTCGCGGTCAGGGAATACGACCTGCGCGCCAGAGAATTGAAGGACGTTCTGGGCGGCGGAGACACGGTTGACGGTGACTGTCTTCGCCTTGAGGTCGAGGACGTCCGCATCGATGATCTTCAGCTTGAACGGCGCGAAGTTGGGGATGTCCAGTTCGACGGGGGAGTCCGTCTCGGTGAAATCGTAGGAGCCGGGGAATTCGATGGAGTCGGGGATGTAGTACCCCTCGGGGAGGCGGGGCATCTTGAGCGCCGTGACGGTGACCGTCTTCACGAGGTTTTCCAGTCGCCAGGGAAGCCGCGAGAAGGAGAGGCGGATGTCGACCCTGTCGGCGGAGAGGAAGGGACGCGCCTCGGGTTTTGTGCTGTCTAAGAGACGGAATCCGTTGGCGCGGATGCGCGTGGGGAAGCGGATACAGACGGAATCGATGCGAACGATCAGGTTGGAGGAGGAGACGGTCTCTGCGTACCGGTCAAGCATTTCGGCCGGCAGGCGAATCTCGAACCGCGACAGAATGAAAAGGGCGCCAGCGGCCAAGGCAAAGAGGACGACAACAAATTTCAGTACCGCTTTCATGCGCTTTTGGCAGCCCCAAGGAGAGTCGAACTCCTCTTACCTGGATGAGAACCAGATGTCCTAGCCGATAGACGATGGGGCCAGTATGTTGGTGCACCCGGTGGGATTTGAACCCACACACCTTGCGGCACTAGAACCTGAATCTAGCGTGTATGCCAATTTCACCACGGGTGCAAAAACAGGTGCGTAAGATACCATATCGCCGCCCCCAATGCAAGCGAAAAGTAAAAAAGACAAACTGAGCGTCCTTCGTCATGCGTCAGTGCGTCATAGAACAGCAGTCGCGGAGCCGGTCGCTGCGCGGTTGCCTGTTTTGGGGCCCCACCCTTCATTCGCCACGCCCTTGTCAGCGTCTCGTTTGGCGTGGCTCGTTCGCGCCCCCTTGCGGGCACTTCGCTTCGCTCGTGCGCTCGATTACTTCGTAATCTGCGCGGGTACCCTCCGAAATGCTACGCGTTTCTGCGGCGCATTTGGCGTCCCCTTAAACAGGCAAGCCGCCTCCGCTCCCGGCTCCGTATGTCCTGCCGCAGACCGCCTTTGAGCGGAGGAGAATGCACTTTCCATGGGCTGCCGTTCTGTAACGCAGTATAGTTGCAGTTTGCAGTTTGAATTGCGGGCGGAGGTTTGGTAGAATGTAGGGCATTTGAAATTGAGCGGGAAAGGACTTTGCAATGGCAGACAAGATCGTGTTGGCGGGCAACATCATCGTCGACAATGTGAAGACGATCACGGCATGGCCCGAAAAGGGAATGCTCGTGCCGATTATGGCGCTGAAGCGTTCGCCGGGCGGCGCCGTCCCCAACAGCGGCATCGACCTCAAGAAGCTTGACCCCTCCGTGGATGTGTCCGCCGTCGGCAAGGTCGGGGCGGATGACGCGGGCGACTTTGTCACGGCGTTCATGCGGGAGCGGGGCCTTGACGTCTCCGGCGTACAGCGCGTGGAGGGGGTGCCAACCTCGTTTACGGATGTGATGACCCTTGCGGAGACGGGCGAACGCACGTTTTTCAACATGCATGGCGCCGACTCGCGACTCGTTCCGGAGGATATTGATCCGGTAACGCTCGGCTGCGACCTTTTCCATCTGGGCTACCTGTTGCTGCTGGATGGTCTCGATGCGGCGGACGAAGAATACGGAACGAAGGCGGCGCGTCTGCTGGCAAAGGTCCAGACGGCAGGAATCAAGACCTCGCTTGACATCGTGAGCGAGCAGTCCGACCGGTTCGCGCGCATCGTGCGTCCTGCCCTGAAGCACTGCGACTATGTGGTCATCAACGAGGTGGAGGGATCGCGCGCGACGGGGCTTCCCGCCACCGATGCGGCGGGGCGTCCGACCGTTGATGGTCTGCGGCGCATCTGCGAGGCGCTGTTCGGGCTGGGCGTGAAGGAGCAGGTTGTGGTGCATTGCCCCGATCTGAGCGTGTCGCTCGACCGTGCGGGGCACTTTTCCGCCCTGCCGTCTTTGGATCTCCCGAAGGGCTGGATCAAGGGTTCCGTCGGCGCGGGCGATGCGTTCTGCGCGGGGATGCTCTATTCATTCCTCAAGGGGCTGACGGCGGAAGAAGGCATGCGGCTTGCGTCCTGCACGGCGGCGATGAACCTTGCGGCAACGGACTCCGTCTCAGGCGCGAAATCCCTTGCCGAAACCCTTTCGCTCGACGCGCGCTTCCCCCGAAAGCCGTTCGTCGCAGGCTGACGAAAGCCTGAAATGCCAGCGCCGGCACCTTGATTTACGCGGCGGGATGTCGTACAATACGCGCCATGAAGAGGAAACTAAAGTTCAAGCGAATTTTACTCAAGCTCTCCGGCGAGGTTCTCGCCAACCGCGAGACCGGCGAGTGCATCGATCCCGAGCGTCTGGCCTTCATGGCGAAACGTGTCAAGAAGATCCACCAGCTCGGCTGCGAAATCGGGATCGTCCTGGGCGGCGGCAACATCTTCCGCGGCCTTTCCGGCGCGGGCAAGGGCGTGAACCGCGTGACCGGCGACTCGATGGGGATGCTGGCGACGATCATCAACGGGCTTGCGATGATGAACGCGTTGGAGTCCATCGGCGTACCGACGCGCGTGATGACGGCGATCGAGATGCCGAAGCTCGCCGAGCCCTTCATCCAGCGCAAGGCGATGCGCCATTTCGAGAAGGGGCGCGTGTGCATCTTCGCGGGCGGTACCGGCAACCCGTACTTCTCCACCGACTCCGCCGCCGCGCTTCGCGCGAGCGAGATCGGGGCGGATGCGCTTCTGAAGGCGACGAAGGTGGACGGCATCTACACGGCCGACCCGATGAAGGATCCGAAGGCCAAGAAGTACGGTTCGCTCCGGTACGAGACGGCGCTCGAAAAGCGGCTCAAGGTCATGGACTCCGCTGCGTTCGCGCTCTGCATGGACAACGAGATCCCGATCGTGGTTTTCGACTTCTTCGACGGGAACGCGCTTGAGCGCGTGGTGAAGGGCGAAGCCGTTGGCACGCTCGTTAATTAGTTTCCAGTTTAGAGTTTTCAGTTTTGAGTTGATTTCCAATCCCCAGCTCTAAACTTGAAACTCCCTACAGGAAACTCGAAACTCTAAACTCGAAACAGGAAACGCAAGGAGGTAATATGGATTTGGCAAGTCAAACAAACAAGATCGCCGCACAGGCGGATTTGGTCACCAAGATACGTGAGGAGGTCGGCAAGGTCATTGTCGGACAGGAGAAACTGATCGATCGTCTGATTCTCGCACTCGTCACGGACGGACACATACTTCTGGAAGGCGTGCCGGGTCTCGCCAAGACGCTCAGCGTGAACACGCTCGCCAAGGTGCTCGGGCTCGACTTCAAGCGCATCTCCTTCACGCCGGACCTTCTGCCGGCCGATGTCGTGGGAACGCTCGTCTATTCGCCGAAGACCGGCGAGTTCACGCCGAAGAAGGGACCCGTGTTCACGAACCTGCTGCTCGCGGACGAAATCAACCGCGCGCCCGCGAAAGTGCAGAGCGCGTTGCTCGAATCGATGCAGGAGCGCCAGGTGACGATCGGCGATGAGACATACCGTCTGCCGCATCCGTTCCTCGTGCTGGCCACGCAGAACCCCATCGAGCAGGAAGGCACCTATCCACTCCCCGAAGCGCAGGTGGACCGCTTCATGTTCAAGTGCCTCGTCGAAACGCCGTCCAAGTCCGACGAACGCCGCATCATGGAGCGCTTCGCGCAGGGAGCAAAAGCGCCCGAGGCCAGCACCATCGCGACGCCGGAGGCCATCGCCGCATTGCGCGACACCTTGAAGGAGGTCTATTGCGACGAGAAGGTGGGCGACTACATCCTTGATATCGTGTTCGCGACGCGCGAGCCGGACAAGGTGAAGGGGCTTGAAGCGCTCAAGGAGCAGATCCAGGTGGGGGCCTCGCCGCGTGCGACGCTCGCGCTCAACAAGGCTGCGCGTGCGAATGCGCTCGTCCATGGCCGCGCCTACGCCACGCCGCAGGACGTGAAAGAGATCGTGCATGACGTGCTCCGCCACCGCATTCTGCTCACCTACGAGGCCGAAGCTGAGAACATCAACAGCGACAACGTGATCGACAAGATCCTTTCCGTCATCCCCGTGCCGTAATCAACATGGCGATTGACGTAAAAGAGTTGATGGCAAAGGTGGGGAAGATCCGGATCCTCACCAACCGGCTGATCGACGACCAGTTGAGCGGCGACTACCACTCCACGTTCAAGGGGCAGGGCGTCGAGTTCGACGAGGTTCGTCCCTACGTGCCGGGCGATGACGTGCGCACGATCGACTGGAACGTGACGGCGCGCACGGGCCAGCCGTTCATCAAGCGGTTCAGCGAAGAGCGCGAGCTGACGGTGCTGTTCCTCGTCGATATCTCCGGTTCGCAGTCCTACGGCAGCGTGATGCGCTCGAAAGCGGAGCTGGCCGCCGAGGTCACGGCGCTCCTCGCGCTCACCGCCATCAAGAACCAGGACAAGATCGGTCTCATTCTCTTTTCTGACAAGATCGTGAAGTACATCCCGCCGCGCAAGGGGCGGCAGCCCGTGATGCGGATTGTCCGCGAGGTGCTGGCCGCCGAGGACGATGCGACGGGCGGCACCGACCTCGCCGGCGCGATCCGTTTCCTGAACGGCGTACAGAAGCGGAAATGCGTCGTGTTCCTCGTCTCCGATTTTCAGGATGTCGGCTATGAAAAGCTGCTCCGCGTGGTGGCGCGGCGGCATGATGTGGTGTGCGTGACGGTGGCGGATCCGGCGGAGCGCGAGCTGCCGGTGGCGGGTCTGGCCGAGCTTGAGGATCCCGAGACGGGCGAGCTTGTGCTCGTCGATACCTCGGACCGCCGCGTGCGAAAGGCGTTCGCCGAAAGGGCAGCCGAGGAGGACGAGGCGCTGCTGCGGTTCTTCAGCAAGAGCGGCATCGACCACATCTCCCTCGCGACCGACAAGCCGTATGTGAACGCTGTCCGCGCGCTCTTCAAACGCCGCGCCCGGAAACGGTGATTCGTGGTTCGTGGTTAGTTGTTAGTTTGAAGTTTAGTTGGGAGTATCGTCGTAATGGAAGACCTGAACAGGAGAAGTTTTCTGGGACTTGCGGCCGGTGCCGCCGCGTGCGCCGGTTGCCCTAC
>CACZCD010000160.1 GCA_902779565.1 uncultured bacterium
ATCGGCGAGGTTTGGATGTTAATCTGAACTGCAGAAGAAACGGCTGCAGCCTGTCCATCTGCCGCAATGACAACATAGTAGAAGTTCTTGTTGCCGGCGGCCAGACCCGTAGATGTCGGTGTCATCGAAAAGCCCGCCTTGGAGAAGGTGCCGCTTGCCAACGTGCCATCATCGTATGACGTTCCGCCAGCCGATGCCAGCGAAGCGGCAGAGAACGAATCCTGCGCGCCCCAGAAGGTAGAGGAGGCATCAAACGCCGCACCGTACACAAGGTAGATTTTGCTTCCATCGGCAAACGTCGTTGTATCAAGTGCTTCGCCATCGCCAAGTCCCCACTTCACATTCGTCGCACTCGCGACGGATGCCATCGCCACAGCGGCGACCAATATCATCAGTTTTTTCATTTTCATTTTCCTTTTCAGTTTAGTTTTCGTAGGGAAAACCGTGCGTGTCACGGCCATGCCCCTTGAAATCATTAGTAGTTGCACGTCACGTTCCACGTGCGCGATCCACCAGGTTGGAGGTATCCACCCTGACCGGGCTTAAGCACTACCGTTGAAGTGTCTGTTATAATAGATGAGTTAAAATCGGCATCGTTGTACTCCCAGCCTTTTGAAGCTCCAAGCCCGTCAACACCCTTGAAAGTATATGAAACGAGGTTCCACGCCATCTGATCAAAAAGGATGACCTGATCACCAACTTCGCAGAACGTCTCAAGATCAGCAAGCGTCGTCGCCTTCGGGAAGGGATTCACGATATCGAAAATCCAATCACCTCCCGTCGTATCAAAGGTAACCGTCTTCGTACCAGACGCCTCAACCTCGCCGGAGACAAGTGCAGTGGTCACGCCATCACCAGGCTGAAAGTAAAGAACATCACCCTTGCTCACCGTGAAACTTGCCACAATGGAAGAATTGAAATCAGCATCATTGTATTCCCAGCCTTTTGAGTTCCCCGAGCCATCAAATCCCTTGAACGTGTAGGAGACGAGGTTCCAGTCATCGGCGGAGAACAGGATGACCTGATCGCCGACAGTTGCAACTTGATCGAAGATATTGGTGGAGAACGTCCAATCCGCGCTTTCGCCGGTGTGCTTGAACGCAACGCCCACATTGTTGAGGTATTCACCGATGTCGGTATCGAACGGATAGGTCTGATAACCGACCGTATTGCTGGATTCCAGACCGTACGTCAGTCCGGCTGCGGCGACCGCCGCTGCAAACATGAGTTTCTTCATTATCGTTTTCCTTTCGACCTTCCGGCTTCCGCGAAGACACGCCGTTTCCGGCATGACAGCCAAGTCGATCCCGGCGAACTCGCCGCCGACCATCTTCTCGGCTCCTGTATCTCGTACCGCTTCCATCTTCCAGTCTTTTCCAGAGCGTCCGCTCTGGGCGGCAGAGTCGGAGGATTTCCTTCCCTGCCTGTTTTTGTTTCCCTTAGCCGCACACGCGGTTTATCGGGTTGCTCTCCAGAACACCAAACCTGATTTGGGTCTGATATCCCTTTGAACGCCCGTAATATACCATATCCCCCCTTCGGGCGCAAGGGGGTAAGGTGAAATTTTTTGAAGTTTTTTCTGATGCCGTCTCATGCCGTAAATTCAAGGGTTTCATAGATTGAAAGTTAGTATGGTGGTAAGTTGAAACTTGTTTGAAGCCTAATGCTTGATGTCTCGAATTGCTGGTTTCATTTCTCATTACATTCAATTCGTCCTTCCGTGAAAGAAACCTCTTTTAAGATTGTGGAGCTTTCTTCTGGCGGGAGAATCCTCAAGGTAAACACATCGCCATTCGCATTCGGCAAACCCCGAGATTCGATCATCTGACTGTATTTACCCGCGACAACCCCGAACGCGGTTACCGACACCGCGCTCGTGGGGACATGATTGATCCAGAATATATCTGGCAAAGGGATTGCAGCCAGTGAAATCACATCGGGAATCGACTTGACCTCGACAAGGCGAACAGCCCTGTACACCTTGTTCGAGATATCATATCCCTCAAAGCGATACCGCTGACGGAATCCGTCAAGTTCAAACACGATCTCATCCCCCAAAACTCCATCGGCAGGATGAAACGCGATTACCTTGTCTAATGTGGTGAAAGGCGAGTCGTCGGGGACGGAATCGAAATTGACCTTGACTTCGTTCAACCCCTGTTTCAAGGTTTGACATTCACAGCCAACGACATTGGCAGACACGCCCCGAACTCCCACCCACAAGAGACAGACGAGCGAAACGCCGAGTGTGAGAAGGCGCAAGCGGATCATGTCATTCATCCTCCAAACTGCGTTTGGCGAAAGGCGAATTGCGGCGGTCCTCCTTGCGTTCGCAGATTCGGTTCAGCGCATGGATATCTTGCATCCTGATTTTCGGTTCAACTCCCATGCTCCTCCATTTCTCGATAACGCGTTGCGAAAACTCCACCTTGCTAATGCCACAGAGCGATTGCACGAACCCCTCTGAAAACATGAACTTGGAAAACGGCAAGGCCCGCTCGACCAACGTGTCGGCAAATGGATCGACAATGTACCGAAACGAAATCGCAATGCCGGCGAAACGCTTTTGACGTGTTACGGCATCTTGCGTTGTCGATGGCTCTACCCGTATAGACTGCGCCCTATACACATAGCGAAGCAGCAGTTCCAGTTCCTCTATGATGGATTCAAGCACCCGCTCCTGTTCAATGGGGTTTCCCTTGGCGGTCGGCGTCTTGCCAAAGAGGGATTCGTTGAAAGCTATGGCGAGTTCACTTTGAGGATCAACATTCAAACTTCCGTCTGCTGCGAAGAGGAGAGAGTCTGTTGGCAATCCGGACAGCACACGATTCAACTCCGAGTTAGGGAAAAAGTGAAAACCGGTCATCTGCCTATTGTCCCGCCGAAACCAGTACATCGCCACACCATCGTCGCAGATAAGCCCCTCAAAGACCGTCCCATCAGGATTCAGTTTCGTCAGGCGCGTCAAATCACGAAAGCAACGGACAAACCGCTTCTTGCCCTCCAGCGTCGTGCGCGTATTGTATGCGATTGAACCAATGGTACGGCTTTGTTCATCAATGGTGGCGGCCTGCGCAGCCAACATTGCCGACTGTCTGGCATTCTGCTCGCTAACATTATCAAGAGAATGTTGCAAGTCATTGATACGCTTAACATCTTCATTGTGCTGCCGTTGTGCATCGCTCTTGGTCTTCCAAAGACTGCAGCACGCCAAAATGCCAAACACAACGGCAACCCAAACGCCGATTTTTTTATACGACTTGAATATCAGCCAATCCAAAGCTTCTTTCATTTTCAAGTCCGTGACCGCATTAGCCTGCCCATAGACTGAAAAGATGGTGAGGATGATGGTGAGTAGATAATCCATGACACTGTTTTGTCGAACGCGCTTAATGTAATCTCGGGCACGGCACGAGACGCGCAAGCCAGATTCCGAGGGCGACCTCGTGCGCCGGACGGACGAGCTGCTGCCGCCAGCCCATCGTGCCGGTGTAGGCGACACGGCGGAACTCCCGTGCCACCATCGCTTTGAACTCGTCGCCAATCACGATGGGAGCCTCGAGCGTGAAGAACTTCGCCGTCTTCTTGTCGGCGAGGACTTCCGACTCGATGCGTTCCGAGAACGCCTGTTCCGCCGCCGCCGCGAGTCCGGGCGACAGCACCTCGACGAGCGGCTTGCCCGCGTCCTCCTTGCGCCGGTCTTCTTCGTGCTTCTGCTTGTCGAGTTCCCCTTCCGTCTCCCCCTTCTGCCTGCGCCCCGTCGCCTCGCGCCATTCCGTGCGTCTGTCGCTCGACTTGAACACGCGATCCGCGAGCATATAGCCGTGGTAGATTCCGCCCGGCGCATACGGGTCTTCCGTCTGCGTCACGATGTAGCCCATCCCTTCAAGCGCCGCCGGAAGATGTTCTTCGTCGGTGAGGAGAACACCGTCCGTCTCCACGACGCGCCGCGTGGCATCCTTGAGCGATTCCGCCGTCGCCGCGCCCGTCGGCCACACGACTGTCGTGCGTCCGGCATCGGCGGGGTATGCGTCGCAGTATGACTTCCATGAGCGTCCCTCGTACTTGCGTCCGTCACGCGGAACCATCGGATTGAACGTGAACAGGATCCGCACTTCGGCCATATCCGCATTGGCCGGGACGTCTGTGACGAGATGGTAACCGCTCTCGCCGGGCTTGCGTTGCGACATTCTCTCCGCGCCCGGCATGAACAGCTGCGGAACCGTCGCAACCGCCCGGCACGGACGCTTGTTTGCGGGCGTGTAGGTGGCGTCGAAAAGCCAGCGGGCGCTTCCCACATCAAGGGAATAGAGATAGACACGGCCGTCCTTCGCGAGGTTGATGATCTTGTTATAGTCGAAAATCTCCTCCTCGATGTGGTTGTCGTGTCGCGAACGCGTCTTGTTTCCGGAGACGCAACGGTAGGCGCGAACCGCGACGGATTTCGATCCGGGATCGAACATGAGGTCGCGATCATACTGATAGTTGGCATATTTGGGAACCGCCAGCAGATAGTAGAGCCCCTCGTCACGGAGGATGCGCACGGTGTCGCTCGCGTAGGCGACGCGGTCGTTCTCCGCCCCGCGCCTTGGCGTGGAGATCCGTTTCGCCGGAATCTTCACGTCCTTGCAGAACCGCAAGGCGTTGAGCGAATCGCCGAGCGGGAGAATCTGCGCCGTCTGCACGAGCTTGCCGACGGTCGCAGTGCTGCCCTCGAGACCGAGCCGATGCTCAAAGCCGAGTGCGAGCGAAAGGTCCGGCAGCTTAAGCGAACCGGCGGTCGGCGAAGCGGTAAACATCGCGAGCGCGTGCCCCTCCATGAACCCCCACCGCCACGCCGCCGTTTCGATGATGGCGCGTCCGCCGGCGGCCTCAATGCGGCGCAACGCCTCATCCTTCTCGATGCCGTTGCGCGCCGCGACGGCGCGAGCCGCGCGGTCGAGGAGCGTATCGACCACGATTCCGCGCTTTCGCGCCAACGTCTCCTGCGATTGCTTTTGACGACGTTCCACGATGCCCTTGCCGTCATGGCGTATCTGCCTTGTGGCGAACTGCACCATACGTCCGGGCAGTTGGTAACCACACAGGAGTCCGCCCGGCGCGTCAATCGCCCGGTCTGGAAACGTGATGTAGAAGAGCGAACGCATCACCGCGAAACGCAACTCGTCGCTGGGGTTGGGCGGAAGGAGAATGCAGCCGTTATTTTCGGCAACCCATCGTGCCGCCTCATCCGCTTTTGCCGGATCGGTCACCGCGATCCTGCGGTCGATCCAGTTTTTGCCGCGCTCCGTCATTGTCTCGACAAAGCGGACGAGGTTTTTGTCGCAAGGATCGTACCTTCTCTTGTGCGGGTTGAAGGTGGCGTTCCACGTCATGTAGAACCGCTCCTCCGGACCGTTGGGGTCATGGACATAGAACTCGACGCAGCGCGAAAGCGTCGCCCATCGCTCCGTGCTGTTCTTCGGATCGGTCAGCGCGTTGAACAGGGCGTCGTCCTCCATGCTGAAAAGGCAGAGTTTCCTTTCCTGCACAAGCTCCGTGATGATGTCCGCATCGACCGTCTGCCAGACCATGCCGTGAGCGCCTTTGAGAATCAACCGCTCATACGGGTCGGACTGATAGGCGGACTTTTCGATGATGTCCCAGCCGTACCATCCCTCCTTCATCATCACGGCGATGAACTTGCGGCCGTTCTTCTTGAGGAAGATGACACGCGATGTACGGTGCTTCGCATCACCGCAGTCGGAACCCGTGATGGGTTGTCCGAACGAAAGCCGCACATCCCGGTACGGCTCGGCCGTCTTGGTGTGGGACAGCCATTGTGCGAATCCGTTCCACGCGCGGAACCACCTCGGCACAGCCATCCACTCACCCTTGCCGGTCTCGTCGAACCGCTCTCCGAGGTATTGCGCGGCAAACTCCTTCAGTTTCCGCGCCGCAGTCTTCTTCCATCCTTTGGCCGCCATCATCTTCAACGCTTCCGCGTGCGTCTCGAAGCGGGCGAGGTCGTAGTTGAAAAACCGGCCCATCGTCTCGCGGGTCGGCGAGATCGGATGGAGCGTGGTGGAGAATTCGGCATGATGAGACCACAGGCCGATGGATCTCTCCGGGCTTCTGACCTCCAGATATCTTGAAGTCTTCTCCTTTTGGTTTTTCAACGGCATGGTTGCTGCTCGCGCGTCCCCTTCTTCGTTCTCTGTGTACGCCCCGAATTATACCACAAGTCAGCGCTTGCGGTTTTTCCTCTTCCGCTCCGCCTCAAGCTCGTGCTTTCGGGCTTCGCACTCGCGGCTCTGCACGGAATGGATGATCGCCTTGAACATCCCGACAGATTCCACACCGGTCTTCGCGAGCTGCCGAGAATAGTAGCTGAATACGGATTCGTAGGTGATGCGCGTGTTGATCGCGTGCTTCACCTCCACATTCGTCTGCGCCGCGTTCCAGTAGGCGTGGCACGCCTCCAGCTGCGCATCCGTGTACTTGCTCTTGCGCCTCTTCCGCGGTTGTAGGCGGTCCACCTTCTTCCCGACGGCATCCACCTTGCCACCGACCTCGTCGATCTTCTCGCCCAGCCGCGCCTCCGCCTCGGTGACGATGCTTGCGACGTTCTCGACCACCTTCTTCAGTTCCGCCGCCGCCTTGCGCTTCGCCGCCACCGCCATCTCGTCGTAAATCCCCGCGTTGTCGTTCAGCACCTTCGCGATGTCCATCAGGATCTTGATCGGCTTCCCCTCGCGCGCCTTCACGATTGCGACGATCCTTTCGAGCTTCTCCTCGTTCTTGCGCATCAGCATCTCGCGGAACCGGCCCGCGTCAAGGTATTCGACGGCGATCCTCTCCAATCCGGCAAAACTGCAGGCGGACTTGAGTAGCTTGCACAGTCCCTCCATCTCGTCGCACGACGCGTTTACGATCGCGCGGACGTAGTCGCTCTCGTTTGCGGTCGGGCTTGTCGCATCGCGGATCGCATCGTCAATCCGCTTGCAGAAGTCGGTGTCGTTCCGGATGAATGCGTTGCCCTTTACGATGTCGGGCATGGTAAGCATCAGCAGCTCACAGATGAACGAATGTACAGAGCGGGCGAACCGCGCCTGGGCCATTACGGCCAACACTAAACTTGACATCTCTTGAAATTCTCATGGTGTTTCCTCTTGGATAGGCCCGCTCCGCATGCAGCTGTCAGCCTATGCTTGGTATAGTGGTGAATTATACCAAAAACGGGCGGGCAATGACCGCGCTTTCGCCTGAAAGTTATGCACATGGCGATCATCCTTATCTGACAAGTTATCAGATAAACACCTCCTTATCTGACAAGTAATCAGATAAGCGCCTCCTTATCTGACAAGTAATCAGATAAGCGCCTCCTTATCTGATTAGTAATCAGATAGGCACCTCCTTGTCTGACAAGTTATCAGATAAGAAATGGTCAAGTGATTTGTTCACCTGTTTTCACCCGCATTTTTCGGGCAAATCACGGGTACGTTTCATCCGTTTTCCTTCGCATCTGACGAAACGTTTCCGACACTGCCCCACGTCAGCGCGAGGTGGGTCTTTCTCCCGCCGAATGCAATTCCGCTAGCGCCGACGGAGAACAAAACATGAAAAAAGTCAAGGAACTGTTCCAAGACATCAAGTGGTTCGCGATCGCGCTCTACGCGCTCGCGTTCATCCGGGAAGGAGGCGCCGAATGAACGGCGGACGGAACCCGGACATGCGCGGAAGGATTTGCTTCCCGCCACGCCCCACCTCGAAGGAGGACATCTACGAATCGGCGTGTGCGCCATGGCTCATGGCGTGTGCGCTCGCCGGCAAGTACGACCGCTGGCAGGTGAACACCTACCGCAAGCTGTACAACGCCATCGGCGACGACCTGCTGTACCGAGACGTGATGGAGTTTACGCGGGTCATCCTCGAGGAGTCGCGCAACATCATCGCGCCGCCCGCGTTCCTCGCCGCGCAGTTCAAGCTTGCCGCCGAGGGGAAGGAGGTGTACAGATGACCCGCGCAAAGTTTAGTTTAGTGTTTAGTATAGGGTTATATCCTCTTAGCGGCTATACTAAGTATAGTTTAGCACTTGTCGCGCGCGCGTACGCGAGGGGAGGTGCG
>CACZCD010000161.1 GCA_902779565.1 uncultured bacterium
GGGCGCAAAGCTGCTGCTCGATCAAGAGGATGCGCGTCTCCGGCACGGTGAATACATCATTGCGGCGGCGGAATCGATCGTCGGAATGCCGCAGTACGTTCCGGCCAGCGCGAACGCGCGCGGATGGCGGCTGGTTTCCGGCTCCGACGGCCAGGGACGGCAGACCCTCACGCTCAACTGGGCTGCCGGAACTCTGCTCAGCATAAGGTAGGGGTTTGAGGGGTTTGAGGGGTTTGAGGGGTTTAGAGTTAAAAGGAAAAACGAAATGAGAAAGATCATTGTTGCGGTTGCGGTGGCGTGTGCGCTGGGTGCGTATGCGGAGGAGCGGACTGTCTCGACGGCGCAGGGGCTGTTCGAGGCGCTTCAGGCGCTGAACGGCACCGGCGGCACGGTCTATCTCGAGACGGGCGACTACGACGTGGGCCCCTACGATTATGGCGGCTATTGGAGCAGCGCTACCAAGTTTGTCACGACAAACGGCTTCTGTCACCTCGCCCTGAACAACGTCACGCTTATCGGCAAGTCCGACAACCCGCGCGACACGGTGATCTACGGCAACCGCACGTCCGGCATCATCTACAGCTACATCGGGAAGATGAGCAATCTCACCATCTCCAACGGCTACTTTTCCGCCGATCGATCATACGGAGCCGGCGTCTATGCAACAGGCACCGGTAGCATCTTCAGCAACATGGTGGTGACTTGTTGCGTGAACGCCTCCCCGAAAAAAGGGAACGGCGGGGGAGTCTATGACGGCACGTGGTACGACAGTACGATCATCAGCAATGCGGTGGTGAAGAACGGCGGTGGTGGAATCTGCACCGGCGTGATGTACAACTGCAACATCATCAGCAACTACGCCGGTGGAACCGGCGGCGGCTGCTACTACGGGTCCAAGCTTCACGATTGCCGTGTGATCGGCAACAGGGCGGGTACCGGCGGCGGCGTTGCCACGTCCGATGGTGGCTCGGCCTGCAAAGTCTATGGCGGAGTGATAGCCGGCAACCATGCTGCTACTGGCGGCGGGGCGGCCAACACGGTCTTTTTCTACGGCGGGACAGTGGTGAGCAACAACGTCGCCACCGGCACGGGAGGTGGGCTGTATCTCGGCAAGAGCGGAACCGCAAATCCGGGCTTCGCCTCGAATTCGGTGATATGCTGCAACACGGCGGTGACCGGCGGCGGCTGCGCCAACGGAACCGTGGTTGGCTGCGAGATATTCGGCAACACGGCGTCGGTTAATGGCGGTGGCGTTGCCGGCAGCATCTGCGAGAGCTGCACGATCAAAGACAACGTTGCGGCGCAGTACGGCGGCGGCTGCCGCGGCGGATCGTACACGAACTGCGTTGTCAAGTCCAACGTTTCGTCGTTGTATGGCGGCGGCTGCAGCGGCGGGTGGTACACGAACTGCGTCGTCACGGGCAATTCGGCGGTGCAGGGCGGCGGCGCCTATTGGGGATGGTACCATGATTGCGCGATAACGAACAACGTCGCGTCGTCGTATGGCGGCGGCACCTACACGACCACCAACTACAGCTGCCTCGTGGCCTGCAACGCGGTCACCGGGAGCCCGGTCTATGCGTATGGCGGCGGAATGTACGGCGGCACGGGATACGACTGCGTGATCAGCAACAACACGGTGGAGGCGACGGGCGTCGGCAAGAGCGCGAGCGCGAGTGGCGCCGGCACGAGCGGTTCTGAACTCTTCGATTCCATCGTGATCCACAACTTCAACAAGGGGAGCTTAACCAACGCCTACGGCGGCGGCATGCACAACGGCTCCGCCTCCAACACGCTTATCTGCGGGAACGCGGTGTACAGCAAGGTCTCCACCACCATTGTCGGCGGCGGCACGGTTAATGTCGAACTGCGCGACTGCAAGGTGATCAACAACTTCGTGAGGGGCAGTCTCGGCTGCGGCGTGAACGGCGGCAAGCTGTACAACTGCGTGGTGAGCAACAACTCCAGCGCTTCGTCCTCAAGCTATGCCGTGCGGCAGGTGAGCTGGCTCGAGAACTGCGATGTGGTGGGATGTGTGTACACCTACAGGGCGCTGAACTCCCGCTTCGTGAACTTCACCAACGGCGTCTTCTGGGCCGAGGGCGAGAACGTGTACACGAACGGCTACCTTCCAAGCGGTTCGGGGGTGAACTCATACATGATAAACGCCTATATGTACGCGACGAACTGCCTGATCGCCAACAACACGTTCCCTGGGGCGATGTTCGATGGCGGAACGTCCGAGAAGCCGGAGGTGCTCTCGAGCTGCACGATCGCGGACAACGTCTGCGAGAAGATGTTCATCAGCACCTCGACGGAAGGCGCCACCGAGGTGGTCAACTGCATCTTCGCCGGGAACAGGAACGCGAGCGGCGAGGCGCGGAACCTGTGGTACACCAGCGATGCCTACAACAAGATACGTCTCCAGAATTGCCTCATCGGATCCGGGCGGAATCCTGCGGTCGCTCCTCCATACGAGGAGGTGAACACGGTGACGAACGACAATGCGAAGTTCGTGAAGGACGGTTCGCGCGATGCGTACGCGCTCAAGCGCTCGTCGCCCGCAATCGGGAAGGGGCTGATCCAGGACTGGATGACGGACGCGCTTGACATCCGCAAGGATCCGGCGTTCCCGCGTCTTCGCGATGGTGCGGTCGATATCGGCTGCTACCAGTGCTGGCTCGATCCGGTTGGGCTGTGGTTCAGTATCAGGTAGTTGGTAGTTGATAGTGGCTGGTGGTTAGTTTGGAGGTTGGGAGGTTTGGAAGTTTAGATGTTTGGAGGTTAGTGGTTGGTCATCCCACTTGTCTCACGCCCAAAGCGACTAACCACTAGCCACTGACCACTAACCACTAACCACTAACCACTAATCACTAACCACTAACCTCTAACCACTAATCACTAACCACTAACCACTAACCACTAACCACTAACCACTAACCACTAACCACTAACCACTAACCACTGAATATGGTATAATGCGCGTTCGTGATTTCAGCAACCATGGTTTCGGAAACCTCGGTTGACGGAGGTTGAACAGTGAAATTCTTCGACAGGGAGGAAAAGATAGAGAAGCTGAGGGCGATACGCCGGAAAAGCGTATCGGAGGCGCAGTTCACCGTGATCACGGGGCGCCGCCGCGTCGGCAAGACGGAGCTCGTCAAGCGTGCGTACGGTGCGGACGAGTTCGCCTATCTGTTCGTCTCGCGCAAAAGCGAGGCCGATCTCGTCGCGGGATTTGTGGAGGAGATGAACAGGTTATGCCCGGATTCGGTCTCGCCTGAAATCCGGTCGCTGGAAGGGTTCTTCCGGGAGGTGTTCAAGATTGCGAGAAGCCGTCCGATCACGGTTTTCATTGATGAGTTCCAAGAGTTCCGTAAGATCACCCCGTCCGTGTTCAGCGTGCTGCAGGGGCTTTGGGACCGCGAGCACGGGAGCGTAAAGCTCAATCTCGTCGTCTGCGGCTCCATCAACACGCTGATGCATGAGATCTTCATGAACCGTAAAGAGCCGCTTTATGGGCGGCAGACGGCGTTCATCCGCGTGGAGCCGTTCTCCGTGGAGGTTCTGAAGGAGGTGCTGCGCTTCCACAAGAAGGGCTACAAGGCGGAAGATCTGCTGGCGCTCTGGACGTTCACCGGCGGCGTGGCGAAGTACGTTGCGCTCATGATGGATGCCGGGGCGACGGACTTCAAGGGAATGCTCAAGGTCGCGATTGATGAGGATTCGTTCTTCCTTGAAGAGGGCAAGGCGCTGCTGGGGGACGAGTTCGGAAAGGACTATTCGATCTATTTCTCGATCCTATCGGCGATCTCGCGCGGCGTGACGGAGCGTAACGAGATCGAGCAGGTCGTCGGGCGGCAGATTGGCGGCTACCTGACCCGGCTGGAGGACGATTACCATCTTGTGTCGAAACGCGTCCCGTTCGGCGCGAAGACGACTCGGCAGGTCAGGTATCAGATAGACGACCCTTTCTACCGTTTCTGGTTCAGGTTCATCTTCAGGTACGACTACATGGTGCAGATGAAGTCCTTTGAGCTGATGCGGAAGCTGATTGCGCGCGACTATCCGGCGTTCAGCGGGATTGCGCTGGAGCTGTATTTCCAGAAGAAGATGGCGGAATCAGGGCACTGGTCGCGAATCGGCTCGTGGTGGGATCGCAAGGGAGAGAACGAGATTGACCTCGTCGCGGAGAACGAGCTGGACGGGGGATGCGTTGTCTGTGAAGTCAAGCGTGACAGGTCGCGCATCGACCTCAATGCCCTCAAGGCGAAGTTCGCGGCGTTTGCGAATGCGGTTGGCGGCAGGTGGAAACGCGCAAAACCTGAATTCCTCGCCCTCTCTACGGAGGAGATGTGAATTTTGGAAGTTTAGAAGTTTAGAGGTTTGGAAGTTTGGAAGTGGCTAGTGGTTAGTTTGGAGGTTTGGAGGACAAAAATGGTTGGAAGAGGTGAAGTTGGAAGGTTGGACTTTCTGAAGCTGTCGGCGTGTGCTGCGGCCGCGGCTGCGTGGACATGGGACGGACTCGCCGGGACGGCGGGCGAGGAAATCGTCCGTCACGACGCGCCGCCGCGCAACCGGCGTCCGTACGCCGGAGTGGACTGGGCGAACGCTCTCCAGATACGGACGACTTCGCACGGCCACTGCGACAACCAGAAGATGCTCGACGCCTACCTGAAGCGCGGCTTCGAGCTGCTGACCGTCTCGAACTACTATCCAAGCGCGCCGCGCTATCCGCTGAAAGACGTGCGCGCGAACGGTTTCCGTCTGCACCACGACTTCCCCGTGATGGTGAAGGGCAAGCGCGTCGAGGGGCCGTTCGACTGGAACAAGATCGTCGGCGAATGGGTCGATACGCTGCCGGAGGAGCAGCGCAAGGAATATCCGTTCAAGGAGGGGAAGAATCTCTTCAAGCCGATTCCTGCCGGGATTCTTGAGGCCCCGAACGCGGAACACCACTACTTCCTCGATCCGAAGACGAAGAAACTGGTGCCGAGTTTCCACATGTGCAACCCCGGTTCCGCGTTCGCCTCCGGCACGTTCGACAAGCGCAACAAGTTCAAGAGCCATTCGCGCGGCTGGTGCTTCGGCTCCGGTGAGCCTTGGCCCATCGCGATCGACCGAATGCTCGCGGGGCTCGTCTGCCCCGACGGCGGCGGCGTGACGATCAACCATCCCACCTGGTCGAAGATGGATTACGACTTCCCCGCCGTGCTGCTGGACCATGATCCGCGCGTTCTTGGGCTGGAGGTCATAAACAACAAGTATCTTTCCGAGGACTACTGGGACCACGTCCTCCGGACCGGCCGTCAGTGTTTCGGCTTCTTCGTGCCCGACTGGGGGCTTTGGCGCGGATGCAACGTGCTGCTCGTGAAAGAGCGGACGGTCGAGGCTTGCCTTCGCGCCTATCGTCAGGGCAACTTCTACGGAGCCGTGTTCGGCGGCCGAGAGCGTTTCGAGCACATCTCGTTCGACGGACGCAAACTCGATGTCCGCATAGACCGCCCGATGAAGATTGAGGTCATCAGCGCAAAGGGGACGATCGAGTCCAAGACGGACAAGGGCATCACTTTTGCCGCGCCCGCGGACGCCAAGGCCAACGTCTATCTGCGCGTCAAGGCCATGGCCACTGACGATTCGGGCGAAATGCTCTTCAGCCAGCCCTTCATGCTTGGGTGAGGAGGTGAGAAGGTGAGAGTTTAGAGTTTGGAGTTTTAAGTTTAGAGTTCAGAGCTTCAAGTTTAGAGTTTGGAGTTTCAAATTTAGAATGCAACAAGGATAAATAAGATGAAAACAATATTCGCAGTCATAACACTATCGCTTTCGGCCTCGGCGGCCACTCTGACGCAGGAACCAGCATCGTTCACCGTCGCGCGGAGCGACCTCACGAACCAGTACGCGGTTCTGTCGTGGGCGCTTCCCGCCGGCATCACGAACACGGTCGTCTACCGCGCATACGGCGAGGGCGGATCGTGGACGGAGATTGCCGAGACAAACAACCTTGCAACGACGTGGACCGACGCGACGGCACCGCTTGGCGTGCCGTGCTGGTACAAGATCGCGTTCGCAGAGCGCGACGAGGAGGACGTGCGCACCGTCGGCGAGATGTGCGCCGCGACCGTGTTCCACCGCCGCTGCCAGCTCCTTGAGCGCGACTGGAGCGACATGACGCACGTCAAGGACGGGGTGAATATTATCTGGCATGCTGGCTCAACGACATATAACAACGGAGATGGTGTGAGTAAGCCAACCGTGGGAGAATCAGTTGCATATGCTTTCGACAACAACCTGAAGAGCCATCCGAACATCAACGCGCCATCAAGCGGACGGCACAGTATTGGTGTGGATCTTGGTTCTGCATATGGAATTGGCTTTGTACGGTGCTACAGAAGAAGTGGAAATGCCAGCAACCAGTATTATTTAAATGTAAACGGAATGACCATCTACGGATCGAACAATGATTCGTCGTGGTATGCGAAGACAGAACCGACGATTACGGAGCCGGTTGTCGTGTCGTCTACGCTTGAATGGTACGAGACGGCATCCACGAACTTTGCGCCGTATCGTTATGTTTACGCCTGCAATCCCAACCGCTCGTGGAGTCTTACCGTGACAGAACTTCAGTTCTATGGTTGGCCTGAGACGGCGACCGACGGCTATGCCATCGGTGCGGTCGATCTTGTAGCCGTCTGGGATGGTGGTGCGTCCGTTGCGCTTTCGTGGAAGGATAACGGCTACGGAACGTCGTTCAACGTGGAACGCAGCACGGACGGCGGAACGACATGGACGGTCCTCGCAAGCGGACTTTCCGCCACTTCGTACACGGATGCCGATGTTGCTCTTGACGGCACGGAATATCTCTACCGTATCGCATCCGTGAGCGGGACGGCCACATCCTACTCCAAGACTGCGCGCGTCGTCCCGTACGTGCGCGGCGACGGCGTTGGTCTGCATCGTTCGGCGCTCTTCCCGTTCATCTCGACGGTTGCTACGGAAATGGCGGAGTACGTCTCGACGGGCGCGGTCCACATCGCCGACGCTACCCTCGCCGAAGAGCGTCCGATGATCGAGGGCGTGGAAGGTTCGCACACGAACGTCTATGTTACGTGGACGGGCAAGCTGATCGTTCCGTTCGCGGGGTCGTACAAGTTCACGGCGGCGGCGAAAGGCATGGTGTCGGTGTGGATCGACGACTCGAACGTCACGCGCTATTCCGCAGCATCGGGATACACGGAGCTGACGTCTGGAGCAACGGCTCTTACGGCTGGCGAGCACGATATCCGCGTCGCGTACTGGCAGGGTGCGGCAGATTCAGGATGTACCCTCTGCTGGGATGGTGCCGTGGCGAAGGAGGCGATTCCGCTTTCGCAGCTGAAGCCCGTCGTGCCCAACGCCCTGCCGGAGCCATGGGAAGGTGCACGTTCGATCACAAGCTCCGCCGCCGAGTTCTTTCCGTCCGATGTCCGCGTAAATGATGACGGGACGTTCGACCTAGCCTTCGCGGGCGCGGACATAAACTATACTGACGGAAGAACTCGCGGACACAACTTCCTCTATCGTTCGTTCAAGGGCGACTTCAAGATGACAGCAAAGGTGAAGATGAACGCTTCCTCTTGGGCTGCGGGCGAAAAGGGAGGACTCAAGGTTGCCGCGAACCTTTCCGAGTCGTCGCCGTTCGAGGCGTTCCTGTTCAGGGGCAACAAGACGCTTGGATTGCGTGTGCGCCGCAGCAAACTTGAGGAGCCGACGGCAATTGGCGGCAAGGAGATATGGAAAACGCCGTACACATCCTCGACAATATACATGCGTCTGGAGCGCAAAGGTTCGGTGTTCACATATTACTACCGTGCGGCAAAGACGGATCCCTGGACGGCCATCTACCAGTACGACCGTGAGCAACGCGGATTGGGAGGGAGGCTCCTACCGTAGAGCCCGCTATGCCTGGCGGTTCTCGGAGATCGACATCCATTCGCCTCGCGGAACGGCCGTGATCCTCCGATGAGGGAGGGTGAGAAAGTTAAAAGGTTGAAAGATTAAAAGATTAAAAAGTAAAGGAGAGGTCTGATGAGAAAGATTGTTGCAGTGATTGCAGTTGCGTGTGCGCTGGGGGCGTACGCGGAGGAGCGGACGGTCTCGACGGCGCAGGAGCTGTACGAGGCGCTTGAGGCGCTCAACTCCAAGACCGCACCCGCCGAGCCGAACATCATCTACCTTCGGCCTGGCAGCTACGACGTGAGTTTCTACGCGATGAAGCATTGGAGTAGCAGTGGCAAGGCATCGACATCTGCCAAGCATATCGCGCTCGCGCACGTGACGGTTTCGGGCAAGTCCGACAATCCGCGCGACACGGTGATCTATGGTAACGGCACGGATGGCATTGTTCACTGCTATGTCGGAAGCTTGAGGCATCTCACCATCTCCAACGGATGCGAGACAGGGACGGAGACGCTCAATCGCGCTGGCGGCGTGTACAATGCGGGAGCCGACAGCATCCACAGCAACGTGATCGTGACCTGCTGCAGTTCCGCGACAATTGGCGGCGGCGCGTCGAGCGGCACATGGTACGACAGCACGATCATCAGCAACCGCTCGTCGTCGAATGGCGGCGGCGTTATTTTCGGCACCTGGTACAACTGCAACATCGTCAGCAATTCCGCCAGCACGTCAAAAACCGGTGGCGGATGCTACTATGAGACCGTGCTCCATGATTGCCGTGTGATCGGGAACCGCGCCAAGTATGGCGGCGGGTTGGGAGGAGGGGATGGGAAAACCCACTACTGCCGAGTTTACGGGGGCGTCATCGCCGACAATTACGCGGGTACGTATGGTGGAGGCGGATACCGGACTGAGTTTTTGGGCGGCACGGTGGTGAGCAACAACACGGCGGCCACGTCTGGCGGGGGCGTGTCCATGGAAGCCACTATCGTGCTGACAAACACGGTCATCTGCTGCAACACGGCGGCGAACGGTGGCGGCGTGAGCGGCAAGGGGTTCTGCAGCGACTGCGAAATCTACGGCAACAAGGCGACGGCTACCGGCGGCGGGTTCAACAACGGATTCGCCACGAACTGCGTGATCTACGCGAACTCCGCGAAGGATGGCGGCGGATGCGGCACGGGCGCGTATGTGGACTGCGTGATCTCGAACAACACCGCGAGCGGCGGCGGTGGCGGTGCATGCTTCGGGTTCTCCACGAACTGCCTGTTCACGGGAAACACGGCGGCGCGAGGAGGCGCCGCGTGCAGCAACGAGTGCGTCTCGTGCGAACTTGTCGGAAACCGGGCAACGTATGGCGGCGGATGCCACTATGGCTCCACCACCAACTGCACGATCGCCAGCAACGTCTCCACGGCTTATGGCGGGGGCGCGTACTCTGGCACCCATGCGGATGATGTGTTGACAAACAATCTTGCCAAGTCTAACGGCGGTGGTGGGTATTACGGCACGTACCGCGATTGTCTCATAGCCTGCAACATGGTGACAAGCGGCGTGGACAAGGTGTATGGCGGCGGGTTGAGGAGCGCCATTGCCTATCGGTGCGTCATCAGCAATAACGTGATTGAGGCGCTTGGCACGGC
Organism: uncultured bacterium; assembly: GCA_902779565.1. GTDB lineage: Bacteria > Verrucomicrobiota > Kiritimatiellia > RFP12 > UBA1067 > UBA1731. Next base: position 9,579 of record CACZCD010000161.1, read on the forward strand.
AAGCGACGGCGAAGCGCTTGGCGCGGGCGTATACGGCGGCCAGATATATGAGGTAATTGCAAAACCCCTCTTCCGCGCCATTCACGAGCCAAGCCACATGGCCTGACGGAACTCGCAAAACCACATCTGCGCGGCTGAAAGATTC
>CACZCD010000162.1 GCA_902779565.1 uncultured bacterium
ATTTGAACATCCCCGCGTTCTTGAAGTCCTCCATGTTGTGCGCCACGGAAGCCTTCGTGTGAAGCCAAAAGAACTGCATCAGGCACACGTCCCACGGATCGTCCACGCCCTGGATCACGGCGTCGAACGGACGGTTCTCCTCCTTCACGCCACGAATGACGCGCTCGGCGACGGACTCCATCGAATCGGTGACGATCTGCTCCGAGAACGCCTCCTGCTTGAGCCGGTAGCCGTACTTGAGGATCTTCAATTCGTCCTCATGCTGCTTCAGGAAGTCGTAGTAGAGCTTCGCCATCTCGCCGAAGCCCTCGAACTCATCCTTCACGTACCGCTCGGGGGTGATGATCTCGGGCTTGTTCGCCTGAAGGCGCCCTTCGCGGATGCGGATCTTGCCGGGATGGTCCTCCAGCTCCGCAAGCAGATGGTAGTTGACGGACGTCGTGCCGAACGTCTCAAGCGCCCGCGTGGGGGCGTGCAGCACGCGCGTCGCCTCGGCCGCATACAGAAAATCGTATGTGCGGTCCCGACTCACCCCTTCATCACCTCGTCGAAATCGAGTCCGAATTCCTTCAGGTTCACCTTGAGGTCGAACTTGTCGCGCGCGAACGGCTTCATGAGCGCGTCCGCCGCCGCATCGCCCGTCATCTCCGTGACGGGATTCCACTTGAGGGAGTAGGACTTGCGTCCGCGCCCCATCTCCATGCACATCTGACCGAGCGAGCACATGGCCGTCGAGAGATGTCCACCAAGCGCGTTCGTCACCGTCGCCTTCGGGTCGCCCGCCTTGATCGCCGCCAGCCAGTTGTCCACGTGGTTCTGCGTGGCCTTCTCCTTCATCGGCTCCAGCTTCGGCAGGAGCGCATTCCGCGAGGCCGCCATCGCCGGCAGGTGGCCCGGCTTCATCGGCACGTCGGGGTCGGACGGCGTGACCTTCGCCGCGCCGCGCGTGCAGAAGAGCCAATCACCGTTCTCGCCGATGAACTTCACGCCGTTCTGGTACTTGTCGCACACATGCACATCCGTCGAGCCGCCGTTGAACGAATAATGCAGATCGTAGGTCGTGTGGACGTTCCAGAGCTTGCCGCCGGAGAGGTCCATCCACTCGCAGGTGCCGCTCACGCTCTCAGGAGCGACGGCGCCGAGGCCCCAGCGCGCGATGTCGAGATGGTGCGCGCCCCAGTTCGTGATCATGCCCCAGCCGTAGGGCGCGAGCTGGATCCAGCCCGGACGCGCCGAGATCTTCTTGAGGTCCTGCGTGTGGCAGCGCGTCCAGTTGTACGGCGCCGTCGGATCCGTCGGACCGAGCCATGTCGCGTAGTCGAACGTCTTGGGCACCGGCTCCGCCGCCGCCACGCCGCCCGACTTGTCGAGGCCGATGCCGACCTCCACGCGCTTGACCTTGCCGATCACGCCCTTCTGCACGGCCTCGCACACGCCCTTGAACTGGCTCCAGCTGCGCTGCTGCGAACCGACCTGCATCACGGTGTTGTAGCGCTTCGCGAGGTTGGCGAGGAGGCGGCCCTCCTTGATCGTCTGCGTGAACGGCTTCTGCAGCCACACCGCCTTGCCGGCGCAGAGCGCGGTGGAGGCGACAAGCGCATGCCAGAAGTCCGGCAGGCAGATCATCACCGCATCCACATCCTTGCGCGCGCAAACCTCCTTGTAGTCATGGTAGGTATCGACGGTGTAGCCGGCGAGGCCCTTCGCGCGATACGCCTTCTCAAGCTTCTCTTTCGCGAAGTCGCGGCGGCGCGAATCGAGGTCGCACACCGCCACGATGCGCGCGAGGTCGCTGCGCTGCAGCACGCACGGCATCTCAAACTCCGACGAAATGCGGCCGAGACCGATCACGGCCACGCGGATCATCTCGTTGGACGAAAACGTAAACGCGGTGCAGCCCGGCAGCACGAGCGGTGCGGCGGCGAAGGAGGCACCCTTCAGGAATCCTCTACGGTTGATGTTCATTTTTTCAGCAGTCCTTCCAGTTTGTTTTTGGCGTTGTTGATCGCGCCGCAAACCGCGCGCGAGGTGATGGTGGCGGATGTGATGGCCTCGACGTTCCCGCCATCCTTGCGGACAGCGATCGGCGAAGAGGCATCCATTCCCGAAAATTGCTTCATGAACCCTTCCGTCGTGAGGTTCGCGCCAAGTCCCGGCGTCTCGGCGGCCTCCAGCTTGCGGTAGGAAACAATCTTGTAGTCCGGCGTGAAACCGACCATGAGCACGATGTCCCCGCCATAGCCGGAGGGATCCGAACCTCTCACCGCATAGCCGGCGGGCTTTCCGGAAGCATCCTTACCGACGAACACGCCTTCCGCGAGCGCCTCGACCTTCGTGGCGTCCACAGCGGGCGGCATCACGGCGGCGGCGGCGTCAAGCGTCTGCTGCGCACGGATGCCCTTGATGGTTTCCTTGGTGACCGCGTTTACGCTGGCGAGCACCCCGGCGCACACCGCCGCGATGATCGTCAGGCTCAAAATCAGTTTTACGATTTTCATCTTCTCAATCTTTTTCTGCCGCAGCCGCCACGCCCTCTGCGGGGTCTAACTGCAAAACGCGGGGAATGATACCACATTCGCGTCACAAACGCAATGTTTCATCGCCGTCACTTGACGGAAATCTTCACCTTGTAGAACCCATCGCTGGAACCATCGAACGGTTCCAGTTCCAAAACCGTGCCTTCAAATGTATTGATTTCCGGAAGATTGTCCGAAAGATGATCCGAACCATAGAGTGTCGTCCGGAACTCAAGCCCTTCATAGACCGGCTTGCTCGGCGAAACGACGACCTTGCCATTCTCGAGCCTGATTGCAACCTTGAACGTGTCGCTTGGGTCTTCCGCCGAAAGCCCCAGTGCGAAGTTCATCCAGTTGGTGTTTCCGTTCGCACCGACCTCGCCAAGGAACTCCTGCCAGGTTCCGCCGGAAAATTCGTAGAGTTCAAAGTTGTTGTCCTCAAGCCAAACGGCAAGACTGGCCGTTTCGGCGATGTAGGCACCCTCACTTCCCGGAATGTCAAAGCGGTTCTTCGGCTTGACGAAAAGACCAGTTGTCGTCTTGCAAAGATCCCACGCCGCCACCAGTGCCGCATCGGCGAATGCAAACGCGCCCACCGGAGCCGCGTTCGTCGGCCACGCGACAAGCCTTTCGCCGCCCTGCGGCGAGAGACTGGGAGCAAACGCAATGTTGACGGTTCCAGCCGCAAACTGCGGCGCCTTCGCAAATGTCAGTTTCGCGTCCACAGCTTCGAATCGCAACGTCGCGCCATCGTTAAGCTTCAGCCCCATCGCCGCCGACGCATGGCAGTCGAGCGTTGCATTCGCGCCTTTCACGAGAAGCGTACCGCCGACTTCCACGCCATGGTAGGCGTACCATGTCGCGCCGCCGCCGATGGACGCCGTCGCGCCCGGCTTGACCGTGATTGTCGCGCTCTGCGAGGGAATATCGCCAGATGCCGACACCGAGCCGAACACGATGCGCCGACCCTTGTTGCTTGTGACACCGATCGAAATCGCCCCTGTGTAGTTCGTCGCAGTGTTGAAGACATATGTCTGCGTGTGCTGCGACGAAGCGGAGATAGAACCGTCACCCTCCAAGGCACCAATAACGTTCCAGTTGCTGGAGTATCCGTTGTTGCCAAACCGCAAGGCGTCGGCCCCGTCAAGAACAAGCGTACCGGGGAAAACGGCGTTGTTGTTACTGAGATATGAAATCGCACAGTTCCTGAGAAGGATCCTAGAGTCGGCGTTGCCGTACTTCTCGAATTGGAAGTTCTGCGTGGTCGTGTCGGCGGAGAGTCCATCAAAGGCAACGGTCCCTCGCCAGCCGGAGTCCGTCCACCATGTCTTTGAATTGGCCGTCGCAACGGCCTTGAATGTAATCGTGCCCTCGCAGGCAATCGACGAATACGTACCCGCTATGCTACCCGAGAAATCCAGGACGAGATTCCCGCCCTTTCCAATGACGATCCCCGTATTGCCGAAAACTCCCTTGCTGGAGTCCGCCGGCCCCTTGAATACAACCGTGCCTTCGCCGACGCAGAAACGCGCGGACGAGAAGAACCACTCGGTGCTCAGCGAGTCGAAATACTGCGTCTTGCCCGCGCCGGGCGCAACGACCAGCATTCCCGCCGAGCCGATGCCGATCATGTTAGTACAGGAACCGGAAGTCTCGGTCAGCGTCTGCCCGAATGGCGCGTTGAAGGTAAGGGTATGGCTGGCCGGATTGGTGAACGCAACGGTGTCAAGCTTGACCGGAACGTTGAACGTCAGGTCGCCGCTTGGCGCGAAGGAGACGTCCCGCAGATGGATCAGGGCGTCCGCGGTGCCTTTCTCGAATACGTAGGCCGTCTTTTCGGCCGGGAATGCGGCGCTTGCCGGCACCACCACACCCTGCACTGTCACCGTCGGCGATGCGTTGTCAGCGAGGTCCGGGAATACGACTGCGTCCATGTAGCTGTAGAAATACGACGTTGCATTGTTCCATGAAAGGACGGAACTGTCGTCATCCTTCCAGACCCCGTTTCCGTTCGCGCCTGCCTCGCCTGACCATGAAAGCCCTTCGTTGAACGTGATGGCGCGAACAGACTGCGCAACGCCGTCAATGACTGCACAGGCCGTTATCGTGCGCGTGCCCGTAAATGTAAAACGCTTGCCCGGTTCGCAATACGCGGATGACTCGGTTGGCGTGGAACCGTCGTAGGTGTAATAGATCTTGGCATTCGGATTTTCATGCGAGAACGTCACGTACAGGCTCGGGGAGAAAAACGTGCCGTCCGGGATGTCGTTGCCGTTATCGTCCAAGAACCGCACGTCCCAGCTATACGGCATGACATGCTCGCGCCATGCGGCGACATCTTTGTAGTTGTTGAGGATCGTGAGCCGGTTGTTGTTCGTCGGCGTTCCGACCGGCACGCCTAGCTCCTCGGGTGTGATGTCGGGCGACGAGAAGTACGGCACAGGAGAATACGTTCCGCTGGCCGGCGAGGTGTTGGCATAGCCCATGATCGTATGGCGCTTCGTGCCAGCGGCATCCTCAAAATGGTAGCCGCAGGAATACGGATGGCAGCCAGGCCCAGAACTGGTGCCTTGCCGGTTGCTGTGTCCGCACCCCATGTTGTGCCCCTGCTCGTGGCTCATGGTGTAGCGTTCATAGACGGTCTTGATGTCGCAGATGTTGCACGTGTAGCCGGTCGCGTCAAATGTGGCGTAAGACCAGAGGTTCGAAAGATATTCGTATCCCAGTCCGGAGGTTGTGCTTTTGTTGCTGTCTCTGTCGATGAGCAGCGTAATGGTATCGGCTCCGCACTTTTCGCGAGCAACCCCCACCGGGGCTAGCGCGCCGCTGTTGCGCAGGCGCAGGGCGTTCAGTAGGTTGTCGGTTATCACATCGTAAGACGCATTGACCTCGATGACACCGACCAAACGGTAGAAGAACTTGTCATTAAGCTGCGACTTTTCGAGGACGGTGTTCATCTTGCTGACGGCGTAGTCGGCGAAGTTCGTGATCGTGTCGCCGTTTATCCTGCCGCCGCCCTCCACCCACGCCTTCGCGCCCTGGTCGAAGGCGACGAGGATGTCGACAACAGTCTTTTGCTCCGCAACCGGAAATGCGTCGCCTGCGCCCAGCATCGCCGCCTTCTGCCGTGCTGTGCGCGTCCCCGCAGAAGGCACGGCGCTCGTTGCGGTGGGTATCGCCGCCGGGGGCGGCAAGGCAAGGTCGCCACCGCACGTTCCGCACACGTCGTCCCCACTGCCAGACGTGTCGTGCACCGACGTTTCGACACCGCCATTCTGGACGCGGACGGAATAGATCTTCTGATGCTCAAAATCGTCAATCGTAATGCGCAGTCCCTCCTTCGTCGGCTTCACGACGGCCGACGCCTGACCGTGCAAATCTTTCGCAATGTACGACGGCCCCGCGATACCGGCCGGCGGCGCGGCGACAATCTGAAGCGCGAACGATGGTTGGCCTTCGGGTAGTGACAGATTGATCGTGTCGCCAATTTCGAACGCATGGCTGATCGCAGATTCGCCATCTATCCTCTGCGCGGAAAAGTCAAACGCGAACTCCCTCGCCTCTACCCGGGCGGCAAAGAGGCAAAAAAATGTCACGGCAAGGCAAAGATGGGCTTTCGTTCTCATAGACTCGTCTTGAATAGGTGCATTATATCACAAATCCAACCTGTCTCTCGTGTTGTTTTCTGACAGCGTTATGGTAAAATTACGCCATGAAAAAAATGGTAGGAATCATCGCCCTTACGGTGGCTCTGGCGGCGGCTCCACTTGCCGCGCTCGGCCGCACGAAGCCAAATATCGTCTTCATCCTCACAGATGACCTGGGCTTCGGCGACGTCGGCTTTACCTGCAACGCACGGACGAACGTCCTGGCCCGACTGCGGACGCCTTGCCTCGACCGTCTCGCCCGCGAGGGCGTGATCCTCACGGCGCACTACGCGGCAGCCCCCGTCTCCGCGCCCAGCCGCGCCTCGCTCATCACGGGACGCGTCCAGGGGAAATGTTCACTGCGCGACAACTGCTTCGATCGGGCCTTCACCGAAACGAACACGCTCGCCTCCGTCCTGCATGGAGTCGGCTATGCGACATGGGTCGTCGGGAAGTGGGGCGTCGCCGGCGGCGGAGAATCGGGTGAGAAAGTCACTTCACATCCACTCGACCGCGGCTTCGACTACTTCTACGGATTTCTTGACCACCTTGCCGGACATACCTACTACCACTACAACGGACATCTCAACGGTGCTTTCATGGGCATCACTGAGAACCGAACGGATGCAACCCCTTCCGCCATCGGCATCTATTCAACCGATCTCTTCATCGCCAAGGCCAAACAACTCATCGCCCACCACGCCGCCGAGAAGCCCGACACGCCCTTCTTTCTCTACCTCGCCATGAACACCATACACGGTTCAGGACGGAGCGATGGCACGCTTGCGACAAAGAATCCCCTTCATATCCCAGGCCGTCCCTATCCTGCGAACGGCGAATCATGGCCGCTCACGTCCGAACCGCTCGAATCGCGCAACACATGGATTAACCCAATCTACCGCGACCTTCCCGAACCAGCCGCACGCTACGCGACGGCCATCACTCGATTCGACACCGCGCTCGCGGATTTCATGGGTGAGCTGAGGCGTCTGGGGCTCGACCGCAACACGATGGTCGTCTTCACGTCCGATAATGGCCCCGCCGACGAATACGGGGCAGACCCGCGCTTCTTCGGCTCCACCGGTCCCTTCGATGGTCTCAAGCGCGATGTCTTCGAGGGCGGTATGCGCGTTCCGACATTCGTGCGCTGGCCCGCACAGATCAAAGGCGGATCGACGGACAACGCTCCCTCTCAGTTCCATGACTGGATGGCAACGCTTGCGGACGCAGCGGGCGCAGCGGCACCGACAGAGACGGAAGGCGTTTCGCTCATCCCCCGTTGGGGCGAAGGCACCGGAAAGACTGCCGAACCCTCGCTCGTCTATTCGCAATATGAGTTCCCCTGGAACGGATCAACGGAGGCGTTCCGCGCATTTGAGTCCAGAAAATCACCCGTGCGCGGACTCCAGCAGATGCTGCGCGTGGGCGACTACGTGGCGGTGCGCACGCGGATCCGAGAAGGCAACGCAAAGACGCGGCTCTACAACGTGGTTGAAGACCCCTTCCAGAATCACGATCTCTCCGGTCGCGCGGAGCAGAAGGATCGCCTGCACGCCATGACACGCACGCTTGACGAAAGGCTACGCCTATGACGCCCTTCTCCCTTCTCGTGAAGCCCGTCGGGGCACGGTGCAACCTCGCCTGCGACTATTGCTTCTATCTCGACAAAGCCGCGCTCTATCCGAACGGTCCGGCGCAGATGCCGGACGC
>CACZCD010000163.1 GCA_902779565.1 uncultured bacterium
GATCCTTCGCGCCGACCTTGAACGGTTCGCGCTTCAGACCGGCCTTGAGCGCCGGCGCGAGCCATTTCTGGAAGGTCTCGAAATCCTTGTCGTCCACGTCACGGCGGTACTGCCCCACGTTCGGGTACTGGTGATCGTAGTAGTTGAGGAAGCGGAAGGACTCCGCGACCTCCGGGATGCCGGCGATGTGGTCCGAATGCCAGTGCGAGACCATGAGATAGTCGATCTCACGCTGGGGGATGAGACGCGCGATGTAGCGGCGCACCCACTCGCCGGCCGTCCGATCGCCCGAGGGCATCGGCGGAAGCGCATCGGCATAGCCGGGACGGCGGCGCCTGACATGGCCGCAGTCGAGAAGCATCGTCGTGCCGTCGGGGAAGATGAAGAAGGTGTTCTCGGAAGTACCGGTGTGGATGAAATGGATGTCCAGCTCGCCCAGTTTCCAGCCCGGATAGATATCGCCCACCTGATTGCCGCAGGTGGCGCATCCCGCCGCGCCCAGCGCGGTCGCCGCCAGCGAGTCGAATAGGAAATCCCTTCTGCTCAATTTCATGCTCTTCTTCCTCCTGTTGGTTTCGGGGGTAGATTATACCACAAACCGGCGGTTGCCGCTTTGTGCGTCACTCACCGCTGGTCACCTACCACTAACCACTATCAACTAAACTACACGATCCCTCTATCCCAAAAATGAAAGGAACGCATAATGACACCGACTATCGAACAGATCATGAGGTGCTACCGCATCGTAGCACAGACCGAACGCATGAAAACCGGACGCCCCGGAGAAACAACGGTCGCCAACGCGCTGAATGGAACGGCGAAAGTATGCCAAGCCGCGGGGATTGAACTCTCCGAACCCGTCACCGCCCTCACGCGCAAGCGGATCGACCTCGCCCTCGCCTCATTCATGAATCACGGACTCACCCGTCTCACGGCATGGAGCTACGTGTGCCAGCTACGGGCCGTGTTCGCCAAATGGAGCCAGCCCTACTACGCAGATGCGGGATGGGCCGTTCCTCCGCTCGATCTGCCGACCTTCCGGGCGAAAGCGCCACGTTATGTGCGTCCCTCCGCTGAGATGTTGACGCGGGTGAAAGCATGGTACAAGCGACAGACCGGCGAGTGCTGGTTCGCCGCGACCATGATGCTGGAGTTCGCCATGCGGAATGGAGACGTGCTGCGTCTCAAGGAGGAGAACTTCATTGAGAAGGACGGCTGCCACTTCCTGAACTACACGCCCCACAAGACGGAGCTCACCTCTGGACGGCGCGTGTGCTGGCCAATCCATGAATCCATCTGGCAGAAGTTTGAGGAATGTGGCGGACTCTTCTGCCTCGACATTACGGATGAAACCTTTGCCGAGATCAACCGCGAACTCCGCTCCCTCGGCTTTCGTGGCAGCAAGGCCTCCTACGAACTGCGCAAGATCTGCATCGACCACATCTACCAGAAGTACGGCGCGGAGATGGCCGTCTCAATCTCAGGCGACGACATCAAGACCATCACCCACTACTACGCCGACATCGCCCAGCCCAACATCGGCGCCATGCGCATCATCGACCTGCTGTGAGTGGATTTGATGGTGAATTGCAAGCGAAGTGAGTCAATTTTCTGAAGATGTTTCCGAGGGGTCTTGGCAGCAGTTCAAATACTTTCATGTCGGGTTCCTTTCGTGGGATTGATGTTGATGATGGCGCGGCGACCCAAGCTAATACGCCCGGGCTTGTTTAAGATGCCCGGGCGCCGCTTGGGCACCCCGCCGCGCATTTCGCGATTTCCGATTCGCTTCATCGAGGGTTCTCCTTATGCTGCCTTTGCGAAGGCCGTGTCGTACTCGTAGGCGGTCTTGCCGCCGAGCAGCCTGCGGTGGATTGAGTTGATGACGCGCTCGAGCCTGTGCATGTCCGCGCGCGTGCACTTGCCGAAGTCGGTTCCCTTTGGGTACCACCTCCTGACGAAGCGGTTGCAGTTCTCGACGGAGCCTTTCTCCCAGGAGGCGTAGGCGCGGGTGTAGTAGACGTTGCATCCGACGACGGCCTTGATCTTCCCGGGGTCGAGGAACTCGCAGCCGTTGTCGGTGGTGATGGAGCGCACCTTGCCGAGGGCCTTGCGGGCGATCATCCTCCTGAGCGCGGCGACGACGTCGTCCTGCGTGACGTGCTCCAGCTTCTCGATGATGTAGCGCCTGCTCCTGCGGTCGACGAGGACGAGCAGGCCGCCGGTGCCGTTCGTCGACGAGACGACGGTGTCCATCTCGTAGTGCCCGAAGCGGCTGCGCCTCTTCGCGCCCGCAGGCCTGTCGTCGAGCGTGAGTCGCCCCGGGACCGTCATGGCGGGATGGGGCTTCGGACCTTTCGGCTTCTTGCTCGGATGGTACGGGGTCTCGCCGTGCCTGACGCCGACGTCTCCGGCGTTGATGTGCTTGTACCATGTCGACAGGCACGGGATGCTCTGCCCGGGCATCTCCTTCTTCATGTGGCAGAGAGCGTCGTACGGCGACAGCTTCTCGTCGATCACGTGCCTTTCGAAGAGGGCGGCCATCCGGTTCGTCACCAGCATCCTGGTTCCCTTGTTCGCGTTGTTCTCGTTGATCTTGTCCTGTGCCTTGAAGGGGTCGTATTCGGCGTACTTGCGTCGTCGCCTGTCCTTCGGGTCCGGGACGGCGACGCCCACAGCCCCCCTGTGGTATTCGCGCCTCCAGGTTTCGGTCTTCAGGCCGTGCTTCGCGGCGAACTGGCGGAGCGTGATCCGGCATCCTGCCCTGACGGTCGCGTTCCAGTCCGAGGCCAGCGTCTGGCGATGGATGAAATTAAGGTGCGTGCCGGGCATGTGTTGTGTGGTATAATTTCTCACGGCGTCCTTTCTGCGGCTTTGATGTTTTGGTTTGGTCACCTGCATCATACCACAGACTGCGACGCCTTTGTTGCTTTCGGGCGCGACGCCCCCTAGGGGGCGTGCATTCCTTCGCTTTTCCCTCCTCTTTCGATCCCTGTCTTTCTTCCTCTTTGCCTCTATTCGCCATGTCGAAACCTTGCCTTTCCGATTTGACTCACTTGATTGTACAACTTTCCGAGTGGATTTGATCGGGGCAAGGGATTGAAAATGCGGAAAATTTTAGTATAATGCGCAACCAGAAGAAATGGAAAGAACAGATGGGGCTTTCCAACCTTCTGGCACTTTTCGAAAAGGACAACGAATAAACTTGAAACGCATGCTCTCAATGGCAGTCGTGGCGGATGAGCGGCGATTCGTGGCGCATGGGCAGTAAAAGGAGATAAAGATGAAAAGAATTGTTTGCCTGCTTGCCGCGACGGCGGCGCTCGCGGCCGCCGCGAAGAGCTTCGAGGATTCGCCGCTTTTCGTGAAGCGCGTCGATCCGTATTCCGGGGTGGTTTCGTACATTCTGAAGCCGAAGGCGCACGCCTTCAGCCAGCAGAGCATCTACTTCACCAACAAGTCCGTGACGGACGATGGAAGGTTCCTGCTGTTCTCGGCTTCGAACGGTCCGGAAGATAAGGCCAAACGCGTCACCGTGGTGGACCTCGAGAAGGAGACGTTCACGGAGCTGCCGATGCGCAAGCACCTCATCCCCTTCCTCGACACGGCGACGGATCAGGTCTATTGGTTCGACGAGGAGGGCTTGCATCGCGTGGATCTGCTCGTGGACAAGGCGAAGGATGTGATCGCTTGCCCCTGTCCGGCGGAGCTGAAGAAGGAAGGTTCCATGCGCAGCTACTGCACGCACCTCACGCTCTCGGCGGACCGGAAGAAAGCGTTCCTCGAAACGCGCTGCCGCAACGAGGACCGCTGGGTGCAGGGAATCGTGCACATCGATTCGGGCACGTTCGAGAAATGGAGCGAGACCGACTACGAGCTGGCGCACGGCCAGATCAACCCGGCGAACGACCGTCTCGCGCTCTGCGCGCGCCAGCCGTACTGGGACGGGCGTGACGGCAAGCGCCACAGAGTGCATCCAAGCCCCTGCGGCAAGGGCTGTCCGCGCCTCCAGCTCGTGGAGCCGGGCAAGGTCACGATGATCCCCACGCAGAACGCGATGCACGCCACGCACGAGAACTGGGCGGAGGACGGCAAGGGGTTCTACTGGTGCGCCAACGGCGACATCGGCGTGTACTACCACGAACTCGCGACCGGGCGGCAGTGGTGCCTCTGCCCGCGCAACGCCGTCCACGCCTCGCTGGACGCCTCCAACCGGTACGTCGTGTTCGACAACTCGGTGGGACGGCGCTACCGCGGCTGCGTCTGGACGGTGGGCTTCTACAACCGCGAGACGGGCGTGTGCATCTACCCGTTCTCAAAGATGGAGGCGCTGGTGCCGCCGGAGAAGCCGTCCGTCCAGCATCCCGACCCGCATCCGCAGTTCGTGATGGGCGGCCGGTACATCGTCTGCACGGTGAACAACGCCGACGGCCACATGGATACGGCGGTGATTCCGGTGGCGCCGCTCGTGGAGAAGACGTCCGCGGCTTATTCCGCAAAGAAGCTCTTCGGCGCATGGCCGGCGGGCGCGGATCCGGCGACGGTGAGCAGCCGCCTGAGCGAACAGTTCCTCACGACACCCGCCGAGGCCTACAAGCCGGCGGGCTGCGACACGGCGCGCGCCTCGTACGGCGGCGGAAGGACCATCATGTACTGCGTGGCGAGTCTCTGGGCGCACGGACTCGACTGCGCCGCGCTCGCCGGGCACAAGGACATCGAAAAGCGCCTGCTCGACCGCTTCTGGCCGCTCTTGGGCGAACAGAAGAAATTCATCCCCGCGCCGGGGCATGTGGACAACACGATCTTCGGCGCGCTTCCGCTTGAAGTGGCGTATCTCACCGACAACGAAGAGGCGCGCGCCCTCGGCCTCTCCTTCGCGGAGAAGCAGTGGGAGAAACCGGGACCGCACACCACGAAGTCCGCCCAGAACCTGCCGCTCGAAGAGCAGGAGAAGCTGTACCGCGAGGGCTACACGCCCGAGACGCGCTTCTGGATCGACGACATGTACATGATCACGTTCCTGCAGGTGCAGGCCTATCGCGCGACGGGGAACGTGAAGTACCTGGACCGCGCGGCAAAGGAGCTCGCGCTGTACATCCGGAAGCTCCAGCGTCCGGACGGACTCTTCAACCATGCGCCCGAGGTGCCGTTCGTGTGGGGACGCGGCGATGGCTGGGTGGCGGGCGGCCTCACGCTCGTGCTGACGCATCTCCCCGTGTGGAACCCCGACTACGCCGCCGTGTACGAGGGCTACCTGAAAATGATGAGCGCCCTTCTCCGCACGCAGCGCGAAGACGGCCTTTGGGGCCAGATCGTGGATGATCCGGGCTCCTGGACGGAAACCTCCGGCTCGGCGATGTTCACGTTCGGGCTCGTCTCGGGCGTGAAGCTGGGGCTTCTGGATGCGGACCGCTTCGGGCCGGCGGCGCGCAAGGCGTATCTCGCGCTCGTCAAAAAGCTCGATGCGCACGCCAACCTCGCGGACGTGTGCGAAGGGACGGTGAAGAAGAACGACCGCGACCACTACCTCGCGCGTCCGCGCGTGAACGGCGCGCCGTACGGACAGGCCGCGCTCATGTGGATCTGCAACGCGCTGCTCTCGAATGCCGCCGTCAAGACGCCCGCCACGTCGAAGTTCTTCGAGAAGTTCACGGATCCGAAATCCGGCGTGGTCTCCCATCTCCTCAAGCCCGGCATCGAGGCCTTCCAGCAGCAGTCCCTCTACTACAGCGTGAAGTCATTGACCGACGACGGGCGCTTCCTCGTGTTCGACGTGTACGACGGCGAACAGGAATGCGACGATCCGAACCCCGGCAAGTCGAAGCAGTTCGCCCTCCTCGACTTCGCCACCGACAAGATGGTGCGCTTCCCGAAGACCGGCGGCGAAAAGCACCAGATCCCCTTCCTTGACGTCAAGACGGATACGCTCTACTACATCTGCCGCGACGACAACACATTCCGGAAGCGCGAGCTGGCCGTGGATCCGATGAAGGAGATCATCATGTGTCCGCTCCCGCGCGAACTGCTCGATATCGGATATGTCCGGGGCTGGTTCACGCATCTCACGATGAGCGCCGACCGCACGAAGGCGTTTTTCGAGACGCGCATTACCGTGGGGATGAAGGGCCCCACCCCGCCGCACCTCAAGGGCAAGCTCCAGACGCGCTGGATCCAGGGCACGCTCGACGTCACGAACGGCCAATGGCACCAGTGGACCGAGACGGACTGGCCCGCCAACCACGCCGCGCTCAACCCGACGGACGAGAACCTCGTGTACTACGGGTGGGGCAACTATCTGGCAGCCTACAGCCAGCGCCGAAAGGAGGCGCTGAAGCGGGGAGAGGCGTTCAACGAACCCTTCCTCAGCATGTGCTTCGCGCATCCGGACGGCACGCAGCGGCGCTTCGCCCCCGAAGCCATCCGCCACGCCACGCACCAGACGTGGACCGAGGACGGCAAGGAGCTGTACTGGTGCTCGCGCGACATGAAAGACAAGCGTTGGGGCGTGTACATGATCGATCCCGCGACGATGAAGCAGTGGTGCTTCGCACCGGTGCGGGCGATGCACGCGACGGTCACGGCGGAGAAGGACGCCATCACCTTCGACTGGCCGCACGAACCATGGGGACGCGGCAGCGGCTGGGAAACGGTGTTCTACAACTGTGCGACGAAGCGGCAGGTGTTCATCCATTCAGACCGCCCGCCGATCGCCGACATTCCGGCCAAGAAGTACTCGAACCTCCATCCCGATCCGCATCCGCAGTTCGTGATGAACGGGCGGTACATCGTAAGCTCCTTCAACTGCGACGAGCCGCGCCGCATGACCGTCTCCATCACGCCGACCCATCAGCTCTGGAAGATGACCGCCCCATGAGTCGGGAGGCGTTTGGCGCCCCTCACCCGTCCGGCTCGTCCCCCGGATCCTCCTCCCCCGGATCCTCCCATTCCTCGTGGCGCTGGAACGCGATGGCGGCCTTGATGAACTACTCCGTGACAAGGCTGGTGTCAAAGGTCGCCGAAGCCGGCGATCGGCGCCGAAAGGACGCAGTGTTCAAGGCTGAAACTGGATGCTGTACCTGAAGAACATCCTGGCCGGGAGGGGGTCGAGGTCCGGGAGGCTGAGGCCCGTGGCAGGATCTACGGGATACTCGGCGGCGTGGGACCAGTCCGTGAGGTCTTCGGTGGCGAGCACCGTCACCGTCGCGCCTTCGGTGTTCGCCAAGGCCGGAAGCTTCACGCACGGCTTGCCGTTCGCATCGAACGTGATGTCGATGAGCGGCTCGGCAAGATCGGCGGGGCCGATCGAAGGGTCGATCCCGAAGACGTACCGCACCCCCGCCGGAATGCCGTTCACCATATCTTCCGGCTTCGGCATGTCTTCCGGTTTCGGTTCGTCGGTAATGCCAACGTCATTCAGCCAGAGCTCGTACGCGCTGAAGAGCGTCCGCAGGTACGGATACGACTCTTCGTCGATCTTCCACACGTCGTCGAAGTCCAGGGCTGTGAAGGACTCTTTCCGCAGCATCTCCTCGTCGCCGAGCGGCGTGATGCCGGCGTAGTCGTCGGAGCCGCTACTCGTGCCGGCGGCCTTCAGGCCGTTCTCGGTGTCTTCATAGTAGGAATCCGTGACGAGACCGGAACTGGCCTGGCCGACAAACGCGCCGCGATAGTGCCCACCATCGCTCGAGACGTAGCTGTAGCACCAGGAGGTGTCGATTCGGGCCGCCTCGTAGCCGCCGCTGCTATCCACTGACGATTGGGCGCTCGAGTCCGCGATGAAGCCGCCGCCGTGGTTGCCGACGAAGCCGCCCGTGTACGACTTGCCGGACTCGTTCGCCACATAACTTTCCACGCAGCAGCGGAGAATGACGGGCGCGTCTGCGGTGTAGCCGACGAAGCCGCCAGCGTTGACGCTGTTTGTATTCCAGACTTCTCCGACGAACCAGCAGCCGTCCACCAGCGACTTGGAGTCGATCTTGCCCGCGAGACCGCCAACGCCGACGTCCTCCAATCCGGAGTCGGCCGGACCGCCGATGACAAAACCGTCCTCCACGTGCACGCCGCTCACGCGGCCGCCGTTGATCTTGCCGAAAAGTCCCGCATACTTGTCCGTGGTGTTGATGTAGAAGTTGCTGATCTTGTGGTTCTGTCCGTAGAACTCGCCTTTGAATGGGTTTCTGTAGTTGCCGAGGGGCTCGATGGTCTCGCCAACGAAGTCGATGTCCGCCGTCAGCACATAGCTGCCCGAGAGGTTGTTCGTGACGGCGAGCAGTTCCTCTTGGGTCGAAATCGGAATCATCGCGCTGGACTTGGCGCGCTTCGGCGCTTCTGGCCAGCCATCGGAAAGCGCCTTGATTTCCGCCTGCGAGAGCCTGCCGCCCGTGATGACCGGGTCGTTCCCGCAGAACGGACGCGGCCCGTTGGCGTAGGCCGAAACCGCGCAGTTGACATTCGTTCCTCTCACGTGGTGGCCGATGAACGACCCGATGTCGCCGCCCGTGCCCCACACGGCGCCGGAGCACCAGCAGCCGCTGATCGTCGCGTCATCGTGGGCGAGCCGCCCGATGAAGCCGCCGTAGTAGCTGGCGGCGGAGCGCACGTCGCCGCGCGCCACGCAGTTGGAGATCACAGCCGGGGCATAGACGTAGCCGATGAAGCCGCCCGCGGAACCGGAACCGCTGACGAAGCCGTCCGCACGGCAGTCGACGATTCGATTGACCGCGCTGCCGCCGGCACATGCCCCGACCAGGCCTCCGGCGTAGGAGTTGGTCGCCGCGACCTCGACCGTCGCGATGCAGTTGCTGATGACCGTTCCGCCCGTGATGCATCCAACGAGACCGCCGACGTACTGCTTGCCCGCGACCGTTCCCGAGACGGAGACGCACTCGATCGTCGCGTTGCTCGCACAGCCGAAGAGCCCGCGGTAGTCGGCGCCCGACAGACTGTTCGTGCAGAAGAGGTTTCGGATGGCGTGGCCGTTGCCGCGGAGCGTGCCGGTGAACGGCGCGGAAACATTGCCGATCGGCGTCCAGTCCGCGCCGCCGAGGTCGATCTCCGCGCCGAGCGCGTAGGAGCCGGCGAGGTCATTCGCAATCGCCGCAAGCCCTTCCCGCGTAGTGATGAGAGTTGGCTCGTCGCTGATGACCGGGCCGGCGATGAAGTTGTTGTCGGCGTCGCTGTAGGAGTAGGAGATTGTGCCGTGCACCGTGTCGTAGAGACCGGCGCGGCCACCCTTGATGCAGGGCAGGTAGTGGCGGATGAGGTCGAGTTCGCCGGACTCAAGGTTCTTCTTCCATATCTTCAGCTCGTAGAGCCGGCCCTGGCTGTGCCACTTGGGAACACTACTTAAGTTGCAGGCGAAGACGTAAAGATTGAGATTGAGGTTGACGACCCCGTTCGTCCCATACTTCGTACGGTCCTCGGCGCTGAACGTCCTCACGCCGTTCTGGATAAGCTCGAGCGAATCGTGGTCGGTCATGTCGGTGATGATTTCGCAGCGCTCGCCGCCGACGAAGTCAACGGCCCCGCTCGGATTGCCGCGCTGCTTGCCGTATCCGAAGAACGCGACGATTTCATCACATTCAGAGGCGCAGAGCGTTCTCTCTCCGGCCTCCAGATACAGCTTCGCAAGTTCGAACGCCCACTTGTCTCTGAAATCATATCTGGCCATCTCTTCGAGAACGGCGATCCTCTCATTCACGCTCACATTCTGGGCTTTCTGCAATTTGTACTGGAGCACATAGCGGTCCACGTCTCTGGG
>CACZCD010000164.1 GCA_902779565.1 uncultured bacterium
TCTCGGCAGCCCTCGCGTTCCCCTCTGCCGTTCCGCCGCATTTCGCACCCATGGCTTCCGAGCCGGCTCCGCCGCTTCCCGCGGCCATCGCCTCCACCGTCGCCTCGGCGGACGGCAGCACGGACGACGCCGGTATCGGGTCCCCCACCCCCACGGCCTGCCGGAACCGCTTCGAGAGGGCCTTGTACTTCATGAGAGTCTTGTACCGCGCGTAGAGGTCCGGCGCCTCCTCCTGGAGAAGCCGCCGGATCCCCCCGCGCCGGCCCGCGAAGCTCCCGTCCTCTCGGAAATACGGCGAGTTGTCCACATGGCACTCCAGATCCTCCATGAGCGAGCCGAGTCGCACCATGTCCTCTACGGACTCGTGCGCGCGGGCGAGCGCGTCCCGGAGGGCGTCCATGCACGGCTTCTCGTTGAGCGTGCGCCTCCTGCGCAGCTTCCGGCGCTCCGCCGCGAGCGCGAGCCGTCGCGCGCGCTCGGCCTCGTAGTACGTCGGGCGGCGCAGGCGGTGGAGGTGCCGGTCGATCTCGCGCCTCGCGATCCAGAAGAAGAAGGAGGCGCCCATCAGCGCGAAGTACAGCGCGATGCTGCCGCGGCCCGAGACGTGCTCGCGCATCCCGTACGGCTTGGGGCCGATGGTATGGCCGTTCCGGCGCGCCTCGCGCCAGAACCGGCTCCTGTACTCGTCGGAGTCGAAGCCCATCACGGTCTCCTCGAACCACGCGAAGAAGTCCCGGTTCCGCTCCGAGAACGGCTTCTCCCACTCCCGAACGGCGGTGTCGAACACGCCCCGCCGCTCCAGATGCCTCTTTGTCGCCTTGTCCATGGCCCCGTAAGATACCAAACTCCGCCCCGAATGTCAACGAGAATTTGTCTCGGACTAATTCTCGGGGGAGGGGGGGGCAAGTTGGGAGTAGGTAGTGGTGTGGCTTACCGACCAAGCATGTCAGGGACCATGAGTGCTACTGGCCAATAGGTCACATAAAAGACGAATACGACCTTCCACCATTTGCGGTGTGGCGCTTGGCATATCACGGCCGCACGCAGGATTGGCGCTATAAGAGATATCACAAGAAAAAGTATAACCAGAGACTGTCTCAAGGGCCAAAGGGTCGGCATGGCATCGCACAGCGAATCTGGAAGAAGGAAGACAACTCCGGCGCCGCCAAGTGTCAAAGGCCCCAAGACTAGCATAAACACCGGTCCAAGTAGCAACCCAATGCAGATCGGCGCGATAGGAGATGGTCCCCATACGTAGATGTAATAGATGCAGTCGCTCATGCCCTCGTTCATGCAACCGAGGAAGCCAAGGCAATCGACGATCAGCACCAGAATCGCAGCTATCTTGTAAAGGACAGGACGCGCGTGGTGGCGGTAGACGCGTATCGTTTCGCAGGCGTACAGGTATTCTGCGACAGCGAATGCGCCGCATATCAGCGTAACCAGCATCCAGAACTTTAAAGCTACGCTCATTCCAAAGAGAACCTTTCTGCCATACGCGGTTCATTATACCACAGTCTGTCGCTGCCCAAGGTAACGGAAACAATAATTTTGGCTTCATCGCTTCTTCACAAACTCAATGCGACTTGGGGAGTCGCATCCCCGTGTTCCCAAGTGTGAGGATGCGACCGGTGGCATTGAGTTGTGGTATAATAAGGCGCCATGAAAAAGACGAAGGAATTGCGGAAGATTGAATTCGTCCGGCGGTTTACGAAGTATGCCGCCGGGAGCGTGCTTGTGAAGTGGGGGAACACGTGGGTGCTTTGCACCGCGAGCGTGAGCGACAAGGTGCCGCCGTTTCTGAAGGGCACGGGCAAGGGCTGGGTCACCGCCGAGTACGCGATGCTCCCCGGCAGCACGAAGGAACGCAAGGATCGCGACATCAAGAAGCTGAAGCAGGATGCGCGTTCGACGGAGATCCAGCGTCTCGTCGGCAGGAGTCTCCGCGCCGCCGTGGACATGGAGAAGCTTGGCGAGCTGCAGATCACGATCGACTGCGACGTGCTGCAGGCCGATGGCGGCACGCGCTGCGCCTCAATCACGGGCGGCATGGTTGCGCTTGAAGACGCCGTCCAAACGCTCCTCAAGGACGGGACGATCAAGGAGAATCCGCTCCGCCGGCGGATCGCCGCCGTTTCGGTGGGGATCTGCGGCGGCACGCCGACGCTCGATCTTGACTATGCGCACGACTCGACGGCCGATGTCGATCTCAACGTCGTCATGACGGAAGACGGACGCTTTGTGGAGATTCAGGGAACGGCCGAGCATGAGCCGTTCGGCGGCGAAGCGCTTGAGGCGTTGCTGGCGTTGGCCCGAAAGGGACTGAAGAAGATTTTCGCGCTTCAGAAGAAGGCGCGGTAGGCGGACTCGCGAAATGGTTGTGCTAGGTATCGATACGTCGCTTCGAAGCTCCGGCTATGGCGTGCTGCTCGCCGAGGGGTCGTCGATGCGGGCGCTGGCGATGGGGACCATCAAGAACGGACCGAAGGTTCCGCTTTCGGCGTGTCTGCGGAACATCCATGCGACGGTGGCGGAGCTGATTGCGCAGCATCATCCCGATGTGGTGGCGATCGAATCCGTCATCTACGGGAAGAACGCCGGCACGATGCTGGTTCTGGGCGAGGCGCGCGGGGCGGTGATCACGGCGGCGGTGGATGCGGGCGTGCCGATCTATGAATATGAGCCGCGACGCATGAAGATGGCGGTGTGCGGGAACGGCCTTGCCGAGAAGATTCAGATCCAGCGGATGGTGAAGACGCTTCTGGCGCTTCCGGAACTGCCGCAGAATGACGCCGCCGACGCGCTGGGGCTTGCCATCACGCATGTCCACGGGAATTCCGTGCTGAACACGCGCGAACCGATCTGACACATTGCAAGAGAGCAACAGAAGGAGAAGATTTCCATGCAGGTATCTCGCAGAATGTTTTTGGGGGCGATGGGTGCGGCGGCGGGCTTCCGTGCGTTCGGTGCGCCGCGGAAGGGAAAGCCGGAGCTGAAGCTGGCCCTGCTGAGCGATCCACATGTGCAGGATGCCGCCACGCAGGCCAAGATCCGGAAGATCTTCGAGTACGCCCGGGCGAACGGCGTCGATGGTGTTCTCATCGCGGGCGACATCGCCAACGACGGGCGCGATGATCAGCTCAAGATGGTCGCCGATGCGTGGTTCGAGGTGTTCCCGAACTCGAAGGGCGCGGACGGCGAGAGGGTGGAGATCATCGGCTGCTACGGCAACCGCGACTTCCGGCAGAGTTCCGTCACGAAGCCCGGCCAGCGCGAACGTGAGGCCGCCGTCTCGATCTTTACGCACCCGAACGCCATCTGGCAGGAGCTGTTTCACGATCCGATTGGCGACGACGTGTGCGTGCGCTACGTGAAGGGCTATCCCGTCGTCGTCGCCCATTGGCGTTTCCAGAACAAACTCAACGAGTTCTGGCCCGACCTGAAAAAGAAGTTTGATCCCATGAAGCCATTCTTCTATGTGCAGCATCCGCATCTGTCGGGAACCGTGTTCAACGGGTTCAAGGCCGACGCCGGCGTCTCCAGGAAGATCCTCTCCGCCTACCCGAACGCGATTGCGCTTTCCGGACATTCCCATCGCTCGATCACCGACGAACGCGCCCTCTGGCATGATTCGTTCGTTTCGATCGCCGGCGGCTCGGGCGCGGTCGTGAGCACATACGGGGACCGTCCCTACGAGAATCACGGCAACCTCGGCTTGAAGAAGGGAGTCCCGCCGCCGCGCGTCCCGCACATGGCGCCGGTGCTCAGCACGCATGGACTCAGCCAGGTGATGATTCTGTCGCTCTATCCGGACACCATTGAGATTGTCCGACACGATTGCGGCTTCAACGAGCCCGCCGGTCCCGACTGGATCCTTCCGCGCGGGAAGGGGAATGCCGGTCAGCCGTTTGGCGCTGTCGAGAATCCCGGCGTGCCGCAGTTCCCCGCCGATGCCAAGGTCTCGGTCGCCGAGCGCATGGGTCAGAACCGTGATGGAGGGTCGGAGGCGCAGTTCGTCATTTCCTTTCCGCCGGCGCAACCCTCTGCCTGCGCTTCGGGGCGCGTGATGGAGTATGAGGTGTCCGCACAGACGGCGGATGGTTCGGAGATCGTCAAGGAGTATGTGCTCGCCACCAACTATCTTCATCCCTGCAAGGAGGTCAAGGGTCCGGTCGAATGTGTGTTCGGCAAGGATTCCATCCCGCAGGGGGTCAAGCCGGTTTGGTGCGTGAAGCCCTGCAACTTCCTTCATCAGCCCGGCAGGTCGATCCGCTCGGCCTGATTTAGTGCCTGGGGGCTCACCTTGCCGCAGAGCCGGTCAAGGAAGGGGCGTGAGCTTGAAATCCGAAAAGGCGGTCGGTTTGTCGCCTGAGACGCGTCCGGCCGAAAGGATCGCTTTGACGGCACCTTCGGGAACCTTCAAGGTTGCCTTCTTGCTTTTCTTGACCGTCCAGCGCTCATCGCCCCGTGTCTTTCCGGCGGCATCCTGAAAGATGAGCTGAAGTTGGGCGTGCGGCGCATCCTTTACCAGCTTGACTTGAAGCTGGACCTTCTGCATGCCAGGCGGAAGACCGCATTCGATGCGCCGATCGACATGTTCCAATGCGGCAATGGTTGTGACCGTATGCTCCACCACTTTTGTGACGGTGTTGGTGACGGTCTCCGTGACGGTTTCCGTCACGGTCTCCACGCGCGTTTCCGGCGAGAGCCACCAGGCGAGTGCACCTGCCGCGGCTGCAGCGCCTACGATGAGCGAAATCAGAACGCGCTTTTTGAGCCGCTTGGGATTTCGACCCGTCTGCATCACGGAGCGCACGGTGAAGGGCAGACGGCGGAAGGTCACGGTGCGTTCCGCGTCGTCGTACAGCACGTAGGTCGATTCGCATGTGCTGCCGTCCGTGCGCGGATAGCCGACACTGCCGGGGTTCACGATATAGCGCTTCCCGTCCTCCAGCGTGAAGTCCATGGGAGCGAGCGCATAGACCTTACCGCTGGCGCCGGTGAGGAAGATGCCGGGCACGTGGGAGTGTCCCACGAACATCAGCTGTTCCGGGCGGGCGGCGAAGTTGGCCGCCGCCTCCGCTTCATCGGTGATGTAGTTGAACGATTCCGGTGCCGTGAAGTCGCCGTGCGCGCAGGCGAAGGCGCGCCCCGTGAAGACGTAAGGGAGCGTCTTGAGCCAGACGAGATCTTCGGGCGAAAGCGTTTCGCGGTGGCGCTGGGCCGCATCCGCCGCCAGATCGATGAAGTCGGCGGGATCGAGACGTCCGGAGACGGCGTCGTCGTGGTTGCCGGCGAGAGTCGCGGCGGCGGTGCGCCGGATGATCGAGACGGTCTTAGCGGGTTCCGGTCCATATCCGACCACATCACCGAGACAGATGATCCGCTCCGCCCCGTTGCGCCGTGCATCGTTGAGGACGGCGGAAAGGGCGATCTCGTTCGCGTGGATATCGGAAAGGATGGCGTAGATCATTGGCTCAGAGTGTTGGCGAGCCAGGCGTAGATGGCATCGCCCAGCTGGCAGCCGCCCGCAAGGGCCGGATGGAGCGCGTTATGGTCGCGCACCTTCTTCTCGGTTGTGCAGGCGTTCGCCGGCGAGGAGGTGCGGATGAAGCCATAGACGGGGTCGATGCTCTGGGCAAGCGGCACGAGGACGAGCTTCGGATCGTCCGCGCTTTCCACCCAGGTCTTGAGGGCGCGGCTGATACGGAAGATGTTGCGCCGCCCCTGGATGAGTGAGATGCTGGCGGCATAGTTCTGCCCATAGCCGTCCTGTCCGCATCCAACCGGCTCCGTGCAGATACCGATGATGGCTTCGGGCGCGACGGCGCGCAGGGCGGCGACGAGTTGCTTCGCCTTGGCGATCTGCTCGTCGCGGATGTAGTCGTCGAGCGTCGCCTCGCGCTGGCCGAACGTGCCGTTCACGCCCAGCTCGATCACGATGAAGTCGGGCGCGGCGCCGCCGTTGACACGGTCGAGCCAGCCCTGCACGTCGAGCACCTTTTCGCCGTTCCGGATGGCCACGAGCGGGCTTCGCAGGAGGGATTTGCGCCACTTCTGTCCGCCGTCGAGCTTCACGCCGAACTTGCGGAGCTGCTCCTTCTCGGCCTCGCTTTGGAGATTGTCGATCTCATCCACCGTCATCGCAAACCGCGTGAGGAACGAATCGAACGAAAACCCGCCATAGCCGTCATGTGCGGCGCGGGCGGGATCCTTGGCGCGATCTTCGGCGGAGGGACGCGACCCGACGGGGGTGAAAAGGGGATAGCCGTTTTCCCGCATATCCTTCATGATGCGGTCCTGGTAGCGGCTGTTGGTGAGGGAGGCGGCGAGAAGCGCGAAGGTGATCTTCCGCTGGTCGGCGCCCGGCTGCGGGGCGCGGGCCACATGGACGGTCGTGGTCACGGACGCGATGGGGGCGTCGTCGCTCCAGGCGTTGATGACGAGTTTCACCTTCGTGCCGGCATCGGCCTCGGTGGGGGTCCAGGTCCAGCGCTCAACCTGGGACTTACCCTTGACCGCGAGGGCCTCGTAGGCGTAGCGGTTGGGCGTGAACGACTCGAAGATGTTCGAGAAGTACACGTTGCACTCCACGCCCGGGGCGGCGTAGAGGTGTTCGGGAAGGAAGAACGTCGGCTTTGCGGACGCGGAGAGCGCTGTTAGGACCGACAGGGCTGAAATGACTGTGAATTTCGTTTTCATGCCCCCTATTATAGCACAGTCTTTCTCAGAAAGCGAAAATTCTGTGCTGCCAAAACCATTTGTTCGACAGTGACGGGAGAATCCCACTTGACATATTACGCGTCACGTAATATACTACGCGCATGATTTTGACATTCAAGTGCAAAGACACACAAGAGCTTTACGATACAGGCGTCAGCAGACGGTTTGCGTCGATAGCTCGTGTGGCACTGCGAAAACTTGACATGATTGCGGCGGCTACAAACGTCGAAACACTCCGTGTTCCGCCGGGAAATCGTCTTGAGTCTTTGCAGGGAAGCCGTAAGGGTCAGTGGAGCATTCGCATCAATGATCAATGGCGCATCTGTTTCCGTTGGGGCGGTGCAAATGCCGAGGATGTCGAAATTGTGGATTACCATTGAGGAGAAACTTATGCGTACTAGAAATCTGATTCATCCAGGTGAGATCCTTCAGGAGGAGTTTCTTGCACCGCTTGGCATCAGCCAAACGCGTCTTGCGCTGGATTTGCATGTGCCGGCTCCGCGCATCAATGCAATTGTGCGTGGCAAGCGGGCGATTACCGCCGATACGGCACTTAGGCTCGGTCAGTATTTCAAGATGGAGCCGCAGTTCTGGCTCAATCTTCAGGCCAATTATGACCTCGGAGTCGCTTCCGGCGGTGTTTGGTCGAAAATCAAGAAGCTGATACCGGTCTTTATGCCTGATCGCGCCGCCGCGGTCATTTGAAAGTGTGCGGCTCCTTGAAGCTGTCGGAGCCCTTGCGCCTGGCGGTTTTTGGCGGGTGCCCGCTCGGATTTGTCCGGTCCGGGGACGGAATTCCCCCACCTTCGGTTTCCAAAGGCTAACTTCATGCGTCCGAAACGGGCGTTTTGCGGGCATTTCATTGGTTCCGAAAAAACTTGAATTTTTTTGCCGGAACCCCC
>CACZCD010000165.1 GCA_902779565.1 uncultured bacterium
CGCGGGGGGCGGACATGCCGGCGTTCGCCGTGCGCGCGCTGCACGCCGAGACGGACCATCCGCCCGAGGATCCGGCCGCGAAGCCGGCGTTCGGGCGCACAGAGATGCTTTCCACGGAAAATTCAAGAATCCTCAAGGAGAACATGCAATGACAGAGAAACAGGTTCTCAAGTCTTTCGAGGAGACGGGTGCGCTCCTCTCCGGACATTTCGAGCTGCGCTCGAAACTCCATTCCGACCGCTACTTCCAGTGCGCAAACGTACTGCGCTACCCGCGCATCGCCGAGAAACTCTGCCGCGAGGTGACGATGCGCGCCGTGAAGAGCGGCAAGCTCGGCAAGCGGATCGACGGCGTGATTTCGCCGGCCGTGGGCGGCATCCTCGTGGGGCACGAGGTTGCGCGGGCGCTGGGCGTGAAGTGCGTGTTCGCCGAGAAGGTGCAGGATGGCGACCAGAAGGACGCCACCGGCAAGCCGCTCACCAAGCTTGCGATGCGCCGTTTCACCCTCAAGAAGGGCGAGCGGTATGTGGTCGCCGAGGATGTCGTGACGAAGGGGGGGCGCGTGCAGGAGACGATCGACCTCGTGAAGGCCGCCGGGGCGAAGGTCGCCGGGGTCGTGGTCCTGGTGGACCGCAGCGCCGGCAAGGTGAAGTTCGGCCGCATCCCGATGTTCTCGCTCATGCAGATGACGCCCGTCACCTGGGAGCCGTCCGCGTGTCCGCTCTGCAAAGCGGGCGGCAAGCCCTGCCATCCGGGATCGTAAGGAGTCCGCCCGCCGATGATCGCTCTTGCCGACTGGATCATTCTGGAGACCGCCTACGCGGCGGCGTTCTGCGTGCGTATGAATTTCGCAGAGCCGCTTGCGGGTTGGCGTTCGGCCTGTCTATCCTCCTTGTCGGCCTGTGCGGTTCAGATGCTGCTGCTCACGGCGTTTGGTCTGAACCGCGCCTGGCGCTGGCGTATCGCCGCAAGGGATGTTCCCCGGTATGTGGCCACCTTCCTGATTGCGGCGGCGGTGTTGCTCGGCATGCGGGCGCTGATGCCCTCCAACAATATGTTTTGGGCGCGTCCACCCTATTCGGTCACGCTGATCGACGCCGTGTTCGCCCTCTTCGGCATTCTGGGTCTGCGCTTTCTCCGGCAGGAGCACAAGGGCGCCTGTGCGGGAGCGCCGGCCGTACCGGCCCTATCGGTGCCGAAGCTGTTCGAGGGGCGGTGCGTTCTGGTGACGGGGGCTGGCGGCTCCATCGGCAGCGAGATCGTGCGGCAGGTGGCGCGCGCGGGCGCCGCCAAGGTGCTGATGGTGGAGCGCGGCGAGAACGCGCTGTACAAGATCGACTATGAGATGAAGGGGTTTGGCGGCGTCTGCGTGCCGCTGATGGTGGATGTGGCGGATGCGGAACGGATGCGCGCGTTGCTGGCGGAATGGCGTCCGTCGGTCGTGCTGCACGCCGCCGCGTACAAGCATGTCCCCATGGTCGAGATGAACCCCGAAGAGGGGTTCCGCAACAACACGGCGGCGACCGGAACGCTCGTGCAACTCGCACGGGAGGCGGGCGTGGAACGGTTCGTTTTCATCTCCACGGACAAGGCCGTCCATCCGAAGAGCGTGATGGGGCGGACGAAGCGTGAGGCGGAGAAGCTTGTGCTGGCCGCCGGGTTCACCGTCGTACGCTTCGGCAACGTGTTCGGCAGCTCCGGAAGCGTGGTGGAGCTGTGGCGCGAACAGATCGCGGCGGGCGGTCCCGTGACCGTCACGGATCGCCGCATGACGCGCTATTTCATGAGCGTGCAGGAGGCGGTGAACCTCGTACTCTCGGCGGCGGCACTGGAGGGCGGCAAGGTCTATACGCTCGACATGGGCGAACCCGTGAGCATCCTGAATCTGGCGGAGGACATGATCAAGGAGGCGGGCTGGCGGCCGTACCGCGACATCGGCATCGTCTTTACGGGCGTACGTCCCGGCGAGAAACTTGAGGAGGAGCTGGGGCTCGAGGAGGGCGTCCGCATCGGAAATACGAAGATCTTTGCCAGTGGAGGTGGATATGATTGACCATGTGAGGGTGAGGGGGCCGGCCCGTATCGATCTTGCCGGCGGATGGAGCGACACGCCGCCGATCTGCTTCGACCGCGGCGGCACGGTGACGGTGGCGGGTGTCACGCTCGAGGGCGTGCAGCCCATCGAGGCGGATGTGAAGCGGCGCCCGACATGCGGCGTCCTCGTGCGCTCGCGCGATCTGCGCAAGCATCGCCTCCTGAAGACGGATGCGGAGATCCGCGACCATTCTGACCCGCACGACTGGTGTGCGCTCGTGAAGGCGGCGCTCACCGTGACCGGCTACCGGATTGCGGACGGCGGATTGGAGGTCTCGCTCTCCAGCCGGCTGCCGAAGGGTAGCGGTATGGGCACGAGCTCGATTCTCGGCGCGTGCACCGTGGCGGCGCTCGACCGCATTGCGGGACGCGCGTTCAACGTTCAGCGTGTGATGGAGCTGACGCTTCAGCTCGAGCAGGAGATGCACACGGGCGGCGGCTGGGAGGATCAGATGGGGGCGCTCGTGCCGGGCGTGAAGATTCTGCGGACCAAGGAGGGGGAGCGTCAGCATCCCACTTGGAAGACGATCGCCGATCCCAAGGGCTTCGCGAAGCTTCTGGCCGCGCGCGGACTTCTCTACTTCACCGGCGAAAAGCGCATGGCGCGGAACGTGCTGCGCGGCGTGATCGCCAACTACAAGGCGGATGGCGAGGAGGGCCGTGCGCGCGTGGCGGCCCTGCGCGACGGGGCGGAGCGCTGCTACAAGGCGATCACGTCCGGCGATTGGGAGCGTTTCGCGGCGTGCGTGAACGAGTATTGGATGTTGAAGAAGGCGATGGATCCCGGTTCCACGAACGAGCGCGTGGAGTATATCATTGCG
Organism: uncultured bacterium; assembly: GCA_902779565.1. Taxonomy (GTDB): domain Bacteria; phylum Verrucomicrobiota; class Kiritimatiellia; order RFP12; family UBA1067; genus UBA1731. The sequence continues at coordinate 2,916 of CACZCD010000165.1, forward strand.
CGTATCTCGCCCTGGACGAGCGCCGTCACGCTCGCGGGTGCGGGCGGCGGCGGCTTCATGTTCATTCTGGCGAAGAGTCTGGCGGCGAAGCGGAAGATCATCGCGTCACTCAACCGCCGCCCGCCCGTGAGATGGGCGCGGTTCTACGACTTCGCGCTCGACGGCAAGGGGATCATGTTCCATGTTTGACGTTGTCGTGATCACGGCCGCGAATGCGGCGCAGGCACGCGGCTACCGCGAACAGTTGAAGTGGCGGCGCGCGCACGGACGGCTGCCGGCGTCGCTTGAGGTGCGGGTGGTGCCGGATCCCGGCGGCCGCCGCGTGGGAAGTCTTGGCGCGACGGTGAACGTGCTGAAGCGTCTCGGCGACCTTCGCGGACGACGCGTGTTCATCTGCCATTCGGGTGGTGATGCGCGCCGCACGCCGGGCTATGCCGCAATGGGCAAGGCGTTCACGCCGTTGCCGGTCACGGGCGGTCAAGCGCTCTTCGATCTCATCCTCGCCAACATGGCGAAGCTCCCGATGCCGAAGGCGGGCGGCGTGCTGGTGGCCTGCGGCGACGTTCTCATCACGTTTGACTTCGCGTCGGCGGATCTTTCGCATCCGGGCGTCACGGGCGTTGGGTTCTGCGATGGTGCCGCGCGCGCCGCGCGGCATGGCGTCTATCAGGTTCCCCGTGGCGTGCGGACGGGATGTCTTCCGGTCAAGGGTTTCCTTCAGAAGCCGCAGTTCGCCGGCGGGCGGCACATTATCGATACCGGTATCCTGTGGATCGACGCCGCGACGGCGGCGAAGATGATGGCGCGCGGCTGGAAGGTGGGCGATCTCTATCAGGAGTTTGCGTTGGCGCTGATTGAGGGCTTTGCGCCGTTCCACGTGAATGTGGCGCGCCGGTGCGACTTCTTCCATATCGGCTCAAGCCGTGAGCTGCTCGGCTGCATGACGGCGCCTTCGCCGACGTCAAAGCTGTACGGTTTCGAGGTGCGGGATCCGAATCTTGTCGGGCGCGACCTCTTTGCGGCCAGCACCGCGAACATCGTCACGAATCTCCCGCCTACGAAAGTTGAAAAGTTGAAAAGTTCAGGAGTTGAAAAGTTGAAAGGCGAACCATTCAACCATTCAACCATTCAACCTTTCAACACTCAACTTTCAAAGGGCGAGTGTCTCACGTATCTTCCGATCGGCGCGTCCGACTGGGTCGAGGTGCGGTATTCGATCGATGACAACTTCAAGGGCGACGGCAAGTGGGAGAAGAAACTCTACCGTCTGGGCCGTCGGCGCGTGTGTCTCAAGGAACTGATGCCGCAGGTGAACCACCGGCGGTTGTTGGAAGCGAGGGGGAGCGGAACATGACGGCCATCATTCCTGCCGCCGGAAAGGGGACGCGTTTTCTTCCGGCTACGCGCGTCATTCCGAAGGAGATGCTGCCGATTGGGGCGAAGCCCGCGATCCACTGTATCGTGGAGGAGGCCCTTGCCGCGGGGGCGGACGATATCGTGCTGGTCATCTCCGAGGAGAAGGAGATCATCCGCCGCTATTTTGAAGGGGACGAAACCCTTTTCGGAAAGGTGCGTTACGTGTACCAGCGTGAGCAACGGGGGCTGGGACACGCCGTCCTGCAGGCGGCGGAAGGCGTGACGGGCTCGGCGCTTGTGCTTCTCGGCGATGCGCTCGTCACGGGGCCGAACCCGAGCCGTGAGATGGTGGCGATCTCGAAGGCGAACGGCGGTGCCAGCGTGGTCGGTCTCGAACGGGTGCCGCCGGAGCGGGTGAGCCGCTACGGCATCGTCGCGCTAGAAGGGCGTGCCGCCGCATGTGGGGCGGGCGATGCCGCACGCATCGTCGATCTTGTCGAGAAGCCGAAGCTGGAAGAGGCACCGAGCGATTTGGCGATCGCTGGACGCTATCTGCTTTCGGCGGACATCTTCAGTCTGCTGGCGACGCAGACGCCGGGGCACGGCGGCGAAATTCAGCTGACGGATGCAATCCGCCGTCTGCTCGCCACGCAACCGGTCTTTGGCTATGTGTATCCCGGGAAGCGTCAGGATATCGGCAATCCTCAAGGGTATCTGAAAGCATTGGAGGCGTTCAATGGAATCGTTTAAGGCAAGGAGCTTTGCACGGGCAGGTCTGCTCGGCAACCCCAGCGACGGCTATTTCGGCAAGACGCTGTCGTTTGCGTTCTCGAACTTCGGCGTAGATCTCCGGCTCACCGAGTCGTCGCGGATGCGCTTTGTGCCGGGCGAGGTGGACGACGCGATGTTCGATTCGCCGGAGCAGCTCGTCCATGACCTTCGCATCTACGGCTACTACGGTGGCATCCGTATGCTCAAGGCCGTCGCCAAGCTCTTCTTCGAGTATTGCATGGAGAACGGCATTGACTTCCCGCAGAAGAACTTCACCGCCGAGTACAAGATCAACGTGCCGCGTCTGGTGGGGCTTTCCGGTTCGAGCGCGATCTGCAGCGCGATGCTCAAGGCGCTGATGAAGTTCTATGGCGTGACGGTGCCGGCGGCGTATGCGCCGACGCTGTGTCTGGAGGCGGAGCGCGACGAGCTGGGCATCAACTGCGGCTATCAGGACCGCGTGATCCAGATGTACAACGGACTCGTTTTCATGGACTTCGACCGCGCGTACCTTGAGGAGCATGAGTATGGCCGGTACGAGCGCCTGGATCCGGCGCTTCTGCCGAACCTGTACATCGCGTACGACCCGAATCGTGCGGAGGAGTCCGGCAAGGTCCACCGGAAGGTGAAGAAGCTCTTTGAGGAGAAGAAGCCCGACGTGTTGGCGGCGATGTCGGAGTTTGCGGAACTGGCGCAGAAGGGTCGTGATGCGCTTGTGGCGGGACGGCCGGAGGAGCTGCCGGCGCTGATTGACGCGAACTTCGATCTGCGCAACAGGATCTTCAACGTGTCGGAGGAGAACCGTCGCATGGTACAGGTGGCGCGGAACGCCGGCTCAAGCGCGAAGTTCGCCGGTTCGGGCGGCGCGATTGTGGGGACCTACACTGACGACGAGCAGTTCACGCGCCTCTCGGTGGCGCTTCGCGCGATCGGCTGCCGCACGCTCAAGCCGAACATCGCGGTGTCGGATGAGGTGGAGATGAGCGAGGAAGGCGTCTGGCGCAATTCGTGATTCGTGATTGGTTTAGAGTTTGGAGTTTCCAGTTTTGAGTTTAGCTGTAGAGTACAGGAAGGTGTGTATGGGGAGTAAGATTAAAGATGGCATCAGGATTTTCCTGGGAAGCGGGTTTGGGCTCGGGCTTTCGCCGATCGTGCCGGGCAGCTTCGGCGCGCTTGTCGGGTTGGCTTGGCATGCCTATGCGTTTCGGCTGGGATGGCGTCCGCTTGACATCCGAATCTGGTGCTTCACGGGTGCGGTGGCCTTTTCGGCGCTCCACTACATTCTTACGCCCTGGGCGCAGCGGCACTGGAACGATCCTGACCCGAAGCATTTTGTGCTGGACGAGATCGTGGGCTATCTCTGCGTGCCGGTGTTTGCGGTCGATTTCGCCTACTGGTGGCAGCTCGCGGCCGCGTTCGTGGTGTTCCGCATTCTGGATGCAATCAAGTTGCCCGGCGCGCGTTACATCGACCGCAACATTCACAATGCGCACGGTGTCCTTTTTGATGATGTGGTCTCGGCGGCCTACTCTGCGCTGATCGTTTCGGTGGCGACGTGGTTCCTGTACTGATTCGACGGGGAGACAAAGTTTCAGAGATTTTCTGTTGGTTCCATTTACACAAAAAAGAAAGGTTAATCAAATGAAAAAGAAAAGAACATTCGATGGAAAGCCGAATGCGGAAAAGGAGCTTTCAAGGAGGGCGTTTCTGGGTGCGGCGGCGGCCACGGCCGCGTCCGTACCGGGGATTGTGCGGGCGAGCGGCGCGAAGCGCGTGTTCAAGGTGGGGTTGGTCGGATGCGGCGGCCGGGGCTGCAACTGGTATGGCGGCAAATGTGCCGGCGGCGCCATCCGCGACATCACGGTCGCCGCACAGCGACTGGGGCACGACGTGCAGCTCGTCGCGGCGGCGGACTACTTCCGCGACAAGGCGTTGGACGTGTGTCGCAAGTACGGCGTGGACGAGAAGATGGCGTTCGGCGGTGCTGACGGCTACCGGAAGGTAATCGAGACGGACTGCGAGATCGTCCTCTTGTGCGCGCCGCCGGTGTTCCGCCCGCTCCACGCCGCCGCCTGTGTGGCCGCTGGGAAGCATATCTTTGCCGAAAAGCCGATCGCGACCGACCCGCGTGGGCTGAGAGCGTTCCTCAAGACGGTGGCCGACGCCAAGGCGAAGAACCTTTCGATCCTCTCCGGCACGCTGCACCGACACTCGAACCGGTTCCTGAAGCAGATCGGTCCGGTGCGCAACGGCGCCATCGGACAGATTGTCGCCGGGCGCGTCTATCGCTGCCATGGTCCGATCTGGAACCGTCCACGCCGTCCGGAGGATACGAACGCCTCCTACCTCTGCAACAACTGGTACCATTTCTGGGAGATGAGCGGCGACCAGATCACGGAACAGGCCATTCACGAGGTCGATCTCGCCAACTGGTTCATCGGGCGCTTCCCTGTGAAGGCCTTCGGTATGGGCGGTCGGTGGCGGCGTCCGGCGGGTGACATCTACGATTCGATCGCCATCGACTACGACTATGACAACGGGC
>CACZCD010000166.1:0-7571 GCA_902779565.1 uncultured bacterium
CGCAGCGACCCCAGCGGCGGCAAGCTGTGCGTCAAGCCCCACCTTCGCGTGCGCAAGGATCGCCGGGTCCGACGAAAGGAGAACCGTCGATCCGATCTGGAACAGGGCATCACCCACCATGAACGTCGTGTTCGAGAAGCTCTCGCAGTCGTCGAGGCGCACGTACTCCACGTCCGCGCGGAACTGCGTGCCCGCCGCGAAAGAAATTCCGGTAAGCGACACGGCCTCGGTGATGACAAGCCTGCCGGCATTGACAGCAAGAGATGTCGGGTAGGCGTCCTTCATCTTGAGGTTGCCCGCACCTGTCTTCGTAATGGAGGCACCCTCGCCGAAGGCCATTCCCGTCATGTCGAGCAGGCTGTCCGGCTTCACCTCGATCTCGACGCTGGCGTTGTCGGCAATGTTCGGCGGGTTGGCCGACATGTTCACGAACGCGACGGAATTGGTGATCTCAAGCTTGCCGCCCGCCAGCGTGAAGCCCAGCTGCTTCGCCCTGAAACTGTCCGTACGGCCGACATTCCCGCCAAGCTTCGTCACGCCACTGTACTGCGTGAACTGCGGCACCGTATTTGCAGCGGTTCCCCAGGTGAGCGAAGACAGATAGATGCCGTTCGGCGCATCAAGCGTACCGTAGTTCGAGAAAGACAACACCTTGCTGGTCGTAGGATGGCCTGTGAACGTCTTTGGATTGAACAGGAACGTGCCGCCCTCCTCGATGGTAAACTTAAGTCCGAAAAGATAGAACGTACTGGTTGGCTCGACCGCTATCTTGCCGCCCGAGTGGATCTTTTGGACGGCCTCAGAATATATGTTGTAGGCGTCTTGGTAAGTGCCACCCGCGAAGTCGTAGGTCGCGCCGTTCCAAACCTCTATGTTAAGCTTTGCGCTATGGTGCTCTGTTACCCTCAACGTGCCATTCGTCAGATGGAGAACCTTATCAATATAATATTCAGCCTGATAGGCATCGCTCTTACTCGTGAAATCCTTCGCGCGGCGCTTGATGGTGTACGTGTTGCCGCCAAGGTCGATCTTTGCGGCGGCGGAATGCGCAACGGCATCATCTGCGCCGGGTATGAGATTGTCAGGGTTTCCTTCGCCTTCAGCCCCTACGTCCCAGTTGGCGGGGTCGTTGAACTGTCCCCAGTCCGTCCCCTTCCACCAGAACACCTTCCCTTCGGCAAACGCAACGGAAGCCGCGACAGCGACGGCCAGCGCAAGCAGACGGGGAATCAGGATTCCATGTCGGCCATTTTTTGTCATTGGCATTGCTTTGTTCCTTTCTTTAATTAAGATGCTCTCGCGTTGTTGCGTCGCAATCACTTGAAGACCAATCTCCCCTGGTTCTCGAGATCGCTGAAGCCATACGCATACGGACTCCAGTGGTAGAGATGCTCGTAGTCCGGCTCGCCGGTGAGGTTGCGTTCGCGCGCGAACTCCACAGTGAAGCGGTTCGGAAGCTTCGGAAAGGCCGAAAGCGGTATGCGAAGCTCGGCCGTCCAGGAATCGGCGCCCTTCTCGACCTTCACCGCAAATCCGGAGTTCCAGCGGTATCCCTCGGTCGGCATGTGAATCCGCGACGAATGCATGTCGGCCCAGCTGCCCTCGGAGTTCACGAAGAACTGGCAGTAGGAGGTGCAGTCACCCAGCGGATCGATCACCAGCTCCACCACGTTCTCCTGCCACAGGTTGGGATCGTCGATAACGCCGCTACGCGCCACGGCGTCCTTCATGCGCGGCTCTTCGCAGACGTAGCGCACCACGAGCGCATCGGCCATGCGGCGGATATACACGTCGGTGCCGACCGTCTTCTTCACCGTCTTGCGCCCGCCGACGAACGGCACGAGCGACACCTTCCGTTCCTCGCCCACGTCAAGCTCAATCTCAAGCGCCTTGAGTCCGGCGGCAACAGCCGCATAGGCCGCAGACCGGCGGCGCAATCCGCCGAGGAACTCGTTCTCCACGAGATCGATGCGCCGGGCCTCAAGGGAGCCGGCTGTCACCTTCGAGCGTGCCGACTTCAGGAGCGCGTCGAAGCGGGCCAGTTTCGCGGGGGAATAGACCACCTCCCACATCTGCTTCTCGGACGGCGTCTTGACGACCGGTCCCATCGGTGTCTCCACGCTGTTGCCGACGACGCCCTTCATCCAGCATTCCTCAAGCGTCTCGTAGATCTCCGCCATGTCGTCGGCAGCGGGTCCGAACATCAATCGGTAGTGCTCCTTCAGGAGCGCGTCCACGTCCACGCCGTTGTTCCAACAGACCTTCGAGAACGCATAGTAGTTCAGGTAGTTGTAGAACCAGCGGTCAGACTCCGACTCCGCGAACGCGCCGTTGATCCACTTCGCGGAGTGGCTATAGAACTCCACCCAGGCGCGCGGGCAGTTCTGCGGCACCCCCTCGCCCTTCACGTCAAGCCCGAGAAGCTTGCAGGGATAGTTCCAGAGGCGTATCTTGTGGCCGAGCTTCTCCGCCCAGGCAGCGGCCTTCCGGTCGTCCGCCGCCAGCTTCGCCTTGTCGCAGACGCTCCACGGTCCCTTGGTCGCGAGCATCACCTCTATGTTCGGCGGCAGCGCGAAATCGGGAACGCTGGAGTATCCGTTGTACGCCATCATGGAAATCACGCCGTCGATGCCCTCCGCCGTGAGCCGGGTGGCGATGTTCGAGACCGCGCCCCACACAAGATACGTCTCAGGCGTCATCTTCTTGGCGCTGCACGCCGCCATGGACGCCTGGCATCTCTCGCATCCGCAATGCACCATGCCGTCCTGCGGCATGAGGTCCACGTACTTTCCGTAGGCGCAGTTGCCGTTCCATGCGAACCGCCCATCCTTGTGGTATCGCGACTGAATGCCCCGGACGTCGGGCTTCTCGCCGAGAAGGTAGCTGCGGGCATCCTTGTACATCTCCTCCACGATCCCCGACGACCAGCAGAGCTGGCCCGGCTGGATGCCCTCGAACATGCGCTTCTCGAACACGTCGCGCTTTCCGTTTGGGAGCAGGCAGAAGTATTCGGGGTGCGTCTTCCCAAAGCGGCGCTGGTACATGAACCCGTTGGAGCCGTGGCAGGCGGGCGCGCGGATCGTCTCAAACCGGAGCCTATAGTAGTCGAGCGTCTTTGACCTGTTCTTCGGGTCCGGCTCGAAATATTGGCCGCTCCACATCTGCAGGAAGCGCGACGTGAAGTCCGGGCGCACGGTGAACTCGCCGTTCACCTCGATGGAGGCGCGCTTCGGCACTATCGTGCCAAGCTCGCCGGGGAAGTAGAACCTCACGCCCGCGAACCGCTCGAGGAACTCGTACACACCGAAGCTCGTCGCCCGCTCGTACAGCACCGAACCCCATCCGCCGGCGAGGACGAGCATTCGCGGATCTTTCGTGGGATCGTCGCGACCGGCGATGTAGAGGCGGTTCCCGTCGGTCTTGATCACGAACGCGTCGCGCACGAAGGACGAGACGTCAATGCCTGCCGCCCGCGCCCATTCGCTGTCGCCCAGAAAGATCGATACGCCGGAAGCGCCCGGCGATTGCCTTACGGGGATCGGGGCGCCAAGGACGCCCGAAAGGAGATTGGTCATCTCCTCTGCCGCCCACCAGACGGCGGGCGCGGCGTCCGCCGCCACCACCACCTCCACATTGCCGCCCGTAAGCGTCGCCGAGAACGCCGGGCGGAACAAGGTCGCACCCGCCACCAAGGCGAGCGCCGCTGCAAGACATCTTTTACTGCCATCCATGGCACCACTCCGACACGACCACGAAATTGAAGGTGTCACACGACTCCCTAACCAACGGTTCTGTAATATATCAAAGGGCATTTTCCCCGTCAAGGCGGACGGTCTTCACCGGCAGAGCACGACCACTAACCATCCGACGCAGCAGGCGCAGTACGCGAGCTTGAGCGCGACGCCGAAGATAAACCCCAAAAACGCGCCGAACCCGCCCTTGAGAGACGACGAGAACTTCTTGCCGGCGATCAGCTCACCGACGACGGCGCCGGCGAACGGACCCACCAAGATACCCCACGGCGCAAAAAAGAGACCGATCAGCATGCCGGCGATGCAACCGAAAACGCCCCATTTCGAACAGTTGAACTTCTTGGCGCCAAACGCGGGCACCACATAGTCCAACACAAGCACCACTGCACAGGCGACGCCGAACCAGATGTAGGTTGGGGTCGAGGGGGCGAAGCGGGAGGGCATAAGCACAAGGAGACCGCCGAATGCGAGAAGAGGTCCCGGAATCACCGGAACGACGCATCCCACGAACGACAGCACAAGGAGAACGCAAGCGACGCTGGCCCAAACCCAATCCATAATGCACGAAATTATATCACAAAAAGCCCCGTACGCCACTCGCCGATGAGCTTGGAGGAACGTTCAGAGAATCCAAGCGCCTCATAAGTCGCCTTGACCTCCGGATAGAGCTCGTCGAGAATGCCGGAAAGGATAATCTGTCCGCCGGGCTTCACGAGCAGGGCGATGCGCGACGCAAACCGGATCAGCACCGGCCCCAGAACATTGGCCGCCACGAAATCCGCCGGCGGAATCGTGGGATTCCCGGGCATGATGCCGGAAAGGTCTCCACGGAAGAATGGAATCGACACGCCGTTGGCGGCTGCCGTCTCGGCAGCGACGCGGACAGCGTCGGCATCGAGATCGAATCCGCGCACATCACCGAACCCGAGAAGCTTCGCCGCCACCGCGAGAATGCCGCTACCGCACCCGACATCCAGGAAGGTCGCCGTCGGCTCGGCTTCGGCGATATACTCGAGACAGGCGCGGGTCGTGGCATGGTTGCCGGTTCCGAACGCCATGCCCGGATCCATGCGCAGCGCCTTCTGTCCGGGCGACGGCTCGAACGTCTCCCAGGTGGGCACCACCGCAAGGCGGGGCGAGATCACGGTCGTCTTGAAGTGCAGACGGTAGGAAAGCGTCCAGTCCTCGTCCGGGAACGTCCGCACCTTGATCTCGGGCGACACGCCCACGAGGTCGAGAGCAGCTTTCAGCGCCTGCATGGCCGCCGCACGTGTAGCGTCCTCCTCCCCTTCCGGCTCCGGAAAGAAGATCTGAACCGTCGTCGCGGAATCCTCCACGTCGCGGTACGAAGACAAAACGAAATCCCCTCCTTCGAACACTTCGAAGAGGGGATTCACGCATTGTTCGTCAACCGAACAATAGACGCAAGTCATGGTCGGATCACTTTGCGGCGCGCTTGGCGAGCATCTTCTTGATGACCGTCGGACGCTGGACGAGCACGCGCACGTTCTCGTCGCTCATGATCTTCACCTCATCCTCGCCAAGACCGAACTTGACGAGACGGCGCCGCTGCGCCGCGCTCTTGCGCGCCTTCCCCGCCGGCGTCTTGCACGGACGGACGTGAGATTCCTTGCGGAGTGTACGACCTGTACCCATTGTTCTATCCTCTTTGTTCTTTCTGAAAGTTGGTGGCGAGAAAGGGGATCGAACCCTTGACCTTAGGCTTATGAGTCCTGCGCTCTACCAACTGAGCTATCTCGCCTTTGAGTTGTGTAAGATATCAAATCCCGCCTCCAAAGTCAATAGGGGCAGAAAAAACGGCGTCAGAACTCGAAAAGATCGCAGGGGGTATCCTGATCCAGAAGAGAAAGGGAAATGTCCTGCCGCCCGATGCGCGCCAACGCATCGGCGAACGTCTGGCGTGCCAAAGACCGGGAGTTGCACTCCTGCGAGATGTGCCCCAGCAGCAGCGTCTTTAGGCAAGGCGGATTCGTCTCGACGAGCAGCATGGCGGCATCCTCGTTCGCCAGATGCCCCGTGCGGCCCCGGATGCGCTGCTTGAGTGAGACGGGGCGTCCGCTCTGTTCGAGCAGGATCGGATCGTGGTTCGCCTCCAACACGGCGCATGTGGCGCGCGCAAACGCCGCCCGCACGTTTTCGGTGACATACCCCATGTCCGTACCGACAAACAGGGCGCGACCATCCGCTTCGAGAAGATAGCCCACCGGATCGGCGGCATCGTGCGGAACCGAGAACGCCGTCACGGTGAAGTCCCCGACTTCAAACGGCTCGCCATTCTCGAAAACGGCCCATCCGTCGTTCACGCCCGACTGCACCGCGATGGCGTCCGCCGTGTCGCCATTCGCGAAAAGCGGCACCGACGGATGGCGGTTGTGGAAAGTCGCCACGCCCCGGCAGTGATCCGAATGGTCGTGCGTGAACAGCACCGCCGATACCTCATTGATATCCGCCCCGCACGCAGCCAACCGCCCCGCCACCTCCTTGTGCGAAAAGCCGAGATCGACAAGCAGCAGCGTTCCGCCGGCGCGCACCGCCAGCGTGTTCCCCTTCGAACCGCTCCCCAAGACGCGAAGTCTCATCCCTCAGTCCAACTCAAAACTCTCAGCTCTCATGTATCCGTGCGTTCGCAGCGGCAACCTTCTCGGCGAGCGTCTTTTTGTGCTCACGGAACCGTTCGCGCAGCCCCGCATCCGCACCGCCGAGGATCTGAACCGCCAAGAGTGCGGCGTTCGTCGGCCCCGCGCTGCCGCAAGCGACGCACGCCACCGGCACACCGGACGGCATCTGCACCGTCGCATAGAGCGCATCCAGTCCGTTCAACGCACCGCCAGCGACCGGAATGCCGATAACCGGCAACACCGTTCCCGCCGCCAGCACGCCGCCCAAATGCGCCGCGCCGCCCGCCGCTGCGATGATCACCTTCAGCCCGCGCGCCTCCGCGCTCTTTGAGTAGTCGAGCGCAATCTCTGGCGTGCGGTGCGCGCTGATGACGCGCGTCTCGTAGGGAACGCCGAATTTGTCGAGCGTTTCGCAGGCCTTCTTCACGAGCGGCCAATCCGAGTCGCTCCCCATGACAATCCCGACCAATGGCTTTTCTGAATCCATGTTGTTTTTAGTGGTTAGTTGTTAGTGATTAGTGGTTAGTAGGTGGTAGGTGGTTGCTGGTAATGTCGCAAAGTTGGGGATGGCAGATAAGACTCTCCCCCTGAGACAGGGGGAGTGCCCCGGAGGGGCGAGGGGGTATAATTTCGTCACCCGTCATACTCCCCCGGCCTCCGGCCACCCCCTCTATCTTAGAGGGGGAGTTTGCATTCCCATGATATCCACCTGTATTCCCATGATATCATCCTCAACCTTTGCGACATTACATAGTCATTAGTGGTTAGTTGTTAGTCGTTAGCTCTAAACTTTCAACCCTCAACGCTCAAAGGCACGATGCGCGATATCCTTCCGGTAGAACATCCCGTCGAACGAAATGAGACCGGCCGCACGATACGCCGTATCAACAGCCTCCCGAAGCGTCTCGCCCATGCCCGTCACGGAGAGGACGCGTCCGCCATCGGTCAGCACTGCGTCCGCCGCCGCCTTCGTGCCGCAGTGGAACACCGTCGCGCCCGGCACCTGCGCCGCCGCATCGAGTCCGCTGATGGTCTTGCCCTTCTCGTAGCTGCCGGGATAGCCGCCGGAGGCCAGGATCACCGTGGCGGCCTTCTCGGACTTCACGACCACATCCGTCTCCTTCAGCTCACCTATCGCCACATGCTGCAGCAGCGTGGCGAAATCGCCGCCGAGACGCGG
>CACZCD010000166.1:7622-9506 GCA_902779565.1 uncultured bacterium
TGAACTCGACCACATTCACCTTCGAGCCGCTTTTCGCCATCCGTCCGCCGTCGGGCGTGATCATCAAGCCGGCGTAGAGCACGCCCCGGTAGGTGACGCCACGACGCTTCAGTTCGCGCACCACAGGGAGGATGATCCGATCCCGAATCTCCGGCAGCATCGCCTCCGTCACCACGGGCGCGGGGCTGTAGGCGCCCATGCCGCCGGTATTCGGTCCCTTGTCGCCATCGAAGATGCGCTTGTGATCCTGGGAACTCGGCAGCAGCACGGCGTTCTCGCCATCGACGAGCGCCAGGATGGAGCACTCCTCGCCGTCAAGGAACTCCTCGATCAGCACCTCGGCCCCCGCCGCACCGAACTTGTTCTCGACGAGCATGTCGTCAATGGCGGCCTCGGCCTGCGCCGTCGTCTCCGCCACGATCACGCCCTTGCCGGCGGCAAGACCGTCCGCCTTGATGACGACCGGGAGTCCGTAGGCGGGCAACGCGGCCTTCGCCGCCGCCGCGTCCGTAAACACCTCGGCCCGTCCCGTCGGTACGCCGGCGGTCTGCATCACTTCCTTCGCGAAACGCTTGGAACCCTCCATGCGCGCGCCGGCGGCGACGGGGCCAAACGCCCGCACGCCCACCTTCTCCAGCGCATCGACAAGCCCCGCGCAGAGCGGCGCCTCAGGTCCCACCACCACGAGATCGGGCTTGTTCGCCTCGCACCAAGAGACAATCCCGGCGACATCCGTCGCCTTCAGGGCCACGCAGGTGGCGATTGCCGCCATGCCCGCGTTCCCCGGCGCGCAAAAAAGCTCATGCCGCGCCGCATCCTGCGCCAAACGCCACGTGATCGCGTGTTCGCGCCCACCACTTCCGACTACCAGTATTTTCATGCCGCAGATTATACCACAAAGCGGCGGATCTGGGCGCAATCATTCAGAGGGGCTGGGCGGTCTCCCAGAGCTTCTCGAGCGCGTAGTAGGCGCGCGCCTCGGGCGAGAACACATGGACGACCACATCGACGTAATCGACCACAATCCAGCCGCTCTGCGGATCACCGCTCGTGCGGTAGGAGTTCACGCCCCGCTCCTTCATCGCCGCCTGCGTTCCCGCCACAAGCGCCTTCAGGTGCGGAGCCGCCGTGCCGGTGGCGACGACGAACGCGTCCGCGAAACCCGAGATTCCGCGCACGTCATACGCCTTCACATCGACGGCTTTCTTGTCGGCGAGCGCGTCCTTGACGATCTTGACCTGTTCCTCTAATGTCATTTCTTCCTCACGCCACCCGGCAGAAGCGGGGTGGTCTTCACCTTTTCGACGATTTCCGCCGTCACCTCGGGATGGGACTTCAGGAACTCCATCGTCGCCATCGTACCCTGACCGAGCTGCTCGGTGCCATAAGAGATCCAGCTGCCGCGCTTCTCCACCACGCCGCGCGCGAGCGCCGCGTCGAGGACGGAGCCCTCCCACGAGATGCCGCAGGTGTAAAGGATATCGAACTCCGCCTCGGTGAACGGCGGCGCGACCTTGTTCTTCACGACCTTCACGCGCGTGCGGTTGCCAATCACGGCGCCTCCGGGATCCTTGATCGCGCCGATACGCTGCACCTGCAGACGGCACGATGCATAGAACTTCAGCGCCTTGCCGCCGGGCGTCGTCTCGGGATTGCCGAACATGATGCCGATCTTCTCGCGCACCTGGTTCGTGAAGATGCAAAGCGTCTTCGTGCTCGCCAGCACGCCCGTGAGCTTGCGCATCGCCTGCGACATGAGCCGCGCCTGGAGTCCCATGTGCGAGTCACCCATGTTGCCGTCGATCTCGGCCTGCGGCGTGAGCGCCGCCACGGAATCGACCACGATCACGTCCAGCGCACCGCTCTTGCAGAGCTGCTCGCAGA
>CACZCD010000167.1 GCA_902779565.1 uncultured bacterium
CGCCGCACTTCTGGGCGAACTCGGCCGAAACGCTCCAGCGGTTCAGCTCGGTGTTGCCGAAGAAGAGCAGATCCACGAACTTCTGCTCGAACCAGAGCGGCACGTCCATGCCGGCATCCTTGCAGGCGGGCTGCGAGTCGGGGATGCGGATCGCGAGAAGGATTCCCTTCTCCTTGGCGGCGGCAGAGATCTGCCCCATCATCTCGGTGATCATCTGGCACTGCGCCGCACTTGCCGTACCACCCCACGCGACGCTTCGGAAAAGGCACGGGAAACGGCAGAAGTCGATCATGATGCCATCCATCTCGTAGCCGGCAATGATCTCCTTGGCGATGGAGACGAACTTCGCCCGCACCTCCGGCTGGTTGTAGTCCTCAAGGCACCAGCTCGCATAACGCGGATAGTTGTCCTTGAGACCCTTGAGCGGTGGCGTGTCCTTCTGGGATCCCATGAGCCAGTCAAGATGCTTCGACTTGAACGTATTGAACATGTAATTGTCGGCGAGAATGGGCGCGGGCGGGGACGGCTTGAGCGGATTGTATCCGCTCTGCAGGAACGTGTCGTTCACGCACAGGCACACGAAGAACTCCTTCTTGTTCTTCTTCATCACGAAGTCGCTCATCACGGAGATCGGATCCTGGGCCTTGCCCGCCTTCTTGATTTCGGGAAGCGCGTTCTTCACGCCCGCGAGCCACGAGGAACCAACCGGTTGCCCCGTCATCGGTTCGTTCGAAGGGATGAAGACCGACAGGTTCGCGAAGTTGCCCATCGGCACGTAAACGAAGGTGTCCGGCTGGATGGCCGCCGCCATGGCCTCACCGGTGAGTCCGTCCATGACGCGCTTCGGATGCTGGAAGCCATGGATGAGCGCCTCGGGCGAATACGGCATCGCTTTCGGCCAGAACACGGGAACCATGTCGTAATGGAAGAAAATCACGTCGCGCTTGCGGTTGACGTCGGCTGCTGACGCAACCAACGCCGTCGCCGCCGCGAGGCAGAAGAGGGTTTTTTTCATATATGTCTTCTCCGCTTTTTTGAAACGCCCGTATTGTACCACAAGTCGGCTGTTTCGTGGGGAACTTTTTGTGGTATAATTCAGCGCATGGATTACGGAGAAACAGAGCCCCTCGCCGCACGGATGCGCCCCCAGACGATCGATGAGGTCGTCGGACAGGAACACATCCTCGGAAAGGGCAAGCTGCTCCGGCGCGTGATTGAGGCGGACCGGCTCACGAACGTCATTCTTTTCGGTCCACCCGGCTGCGGCAAGACCACGCTCGCCGAGGTCATCGCCAAGGCCACCAAGCGCAACTTCGTGCGCTGCTCCGGCGTCGTCTCGAACGTCGCCGAGATCCGCAAGGTCTGCGACCGCGCGCGCAACGAGCTGGGCGGCCCCGGCACCATCCTCTTCGTCGATGAGATCCACCGCTTCAACAAGGCGCAGCAGGACGTGCTTCTTCCCTACGTGGAGGACGGCACCGTGGTGCTCATCGGCGCCACGACGCACAACCCGTCGATGTTCGTCAATACGCCGCTCACTTCGCGTTCGCTCGTCTTTGAGCTGAAGCCCCTTGCGCCGGAGGCCGTCATCGCCCTTCTCGACCGCGCCTGCACCGACAAGGTGCGCGGCTATGGAGAGTACCCTTCCGTCTTCGACCCCGAGGCGAAGCGCTTCCTCGCGGAGATCTGCGACGGCGACGCCCGCCATGCGCTGACGGCGCTTGAGATCGCGTTCCGTTCCACGCCGCCCAACGAAGATGATGGACTCATCCATCTCACGCCCGACGTGATCGCCGAGTGCGTCCAGAAGCGTCTAGTCCAGTACGACAAGAAGGAGGACGGACACTACGACACGATCTCGGCGTTCATCAAGTCGGTGCGCGGCTCCGACCCGGACGCGGCGATCTACTGGCTCGCCAAGATGCTCGTCGCCGGCGAAGATCCGCGCTTCATCGCCCGCCGTCTCGTCATCCTCGCCTCGGAGGATATCGGCAACGCCGATCCGCGCGGCCTCACCGTCGCCGTGAACGCCCTGCAGGTGGTGGAGTTCATCGGAATGCCCGAAGCGCGCATCTCGCTCGCGCAGGCGACGACCTATCTGGCGACCGCGCCCAAGTCGAACCGCGCCTATCTTGCCGTGGAGCAGGCGATGGCCGACATCCAGTCCGGCGCCGTGCAGCCCGTGCCGGAGCACCTCAAGAACGTCCACGTGAAGGCCATCGGCAAGGAGAAGGCTGAGGGCTACATCTATCCGCACGACTTTCAGGATGCCTGGGTGCAGCAAAGCTATCTGCGCATCCCCAAGCAGTATTACATTCCCTCCGACCGCGGCTACGAAGCGACCATCGCCCAGCGCATGGCCGCCGTCAAGAACCGGACCTGACCAGTTGAGATTCAGATCGTCACGAAACGCGTTCGGCCTTGCGCAGCAGTTCGCGGTTCTTCTCGCCCAGCTCCGGCTTCTTCTTGAAGGAGGCGATGAGCGCGGTCTCGAGATTTTCGTCGGAAAGACCGGTGAGCTTGTACTTCTTGAGCGCGGCGAGCATCATCGTGTTCGCCGCCTTCGGCACACCGAAATCCTCCGCCATCTTGAGGGCCGGCCAGCGGATCAACGTCACGCCTTCCGGCGGCGGTACGTGGACCGGCACCGTCTCATCGACGATGATCGTCCCGCCTTTCTTCACATCGGCGGCGAAGCGTTCGTACGCCGGCTGGTTCATGCACACGAGCACATCGGGATGCTCGACGGTCGGCGCACCGATCGGCGAGCCGGAGATGACGACTGAACAGTTGGCGCTGCCGCCACGCTGTTCGGGACCGTAGCTCGGGAACCACAACGTATGACGACGCTCCAGACGCGCCGCCTCCGCCACGCAGAGACCGAGCGAAAGCACACCCTGTCCGCCGTAGCCGGCGAACTTGAAACGCTTTTCCGGAACGGCGGGATCATCCACTGCTTCTGGCGTCTTCTCGCCGTCGTCGAACAGTTCGGCACAGGTCACCTTCAGCGGCACGGGCTTGACCGCAAGCGTTTTGGATTCGGGGTGGACGGTCGGTGCGACGCCGGCGATCCCCTTCTCCGTATCGCGGAACGTACCGAGCGGAAATTCGCGCTCCATCTCGTTCATGCAGAACTGCGCCGCCGTGATGGCGTCCATGCGGAAGTTCGTCGGGCAAGGCGCCAGGATCTCGAGAAGCGCATAGCCCTTGTGCTGACGCTGGATCTCGAACAGACGGCGAATTGCCTGTTTGCACTGCAGGATGCGTTTGGTGTCCGCAACGGAGACGCGCGCGATATAGACGGGGGCCTGAAGCTGGTTGAACACTTCGCACACGTGGAGCGGATGGCCGGTGAGCGCCGGATCGCGTCCGAAGGGCGTCGTCGTGGTCTTTTCACCCTCCAGCGTGGTTGGGGCCATCTGCCCGCCCGTCATGCCGTAGAGGGAGTTGTTGATGAAGATGCAGCCGAAATGCTCGCCGCGGCTTGCGGCCTGGAACGCATTGTTGAAGCCGATGGCGCCGAGATCGCCATCGCCCTGATAGGCGATCGTCACGGCGTTGGGGCGCGCGCGGCAGGCGCCGGTCGCCGCCGCCGAGGCGCGGCCATGCGCGGCGGAGATGTGCGCAGCGTCCCAGTAGTAGTAGGTGAACACGCCGCAGCCCACGGGATCGACGAAGATGGTATCGTCCTGCAGCCCCATCTCCGCGCAGGCCTCGGCGATCAGCTTGTTCACGATGCCGTGTCCGCATCCCGGACAATAGTGCGTCGTGCGCGCGTGCGGCTTCCCGCAGCGCGGAAACTCCTGATACATTCCCTTCTGTTCGATTGTGCTCATATCGCTTCTGCTCTCAAAAACAGGCACGAATTATACCATAATATTTGTGGTATAGCCGAAGCGTGGCAATTTCGTCCGCCCGCCGCTATGGCGGCAACGATAACTACAGCGAATTCGCGATGCAGAATGCATCTCGCCACTCCTTTAGATTCCCAGAGTTTGTAAACTGTGGGAGTGGCATGAATCCTCATTTCTTCAAAAAACCATGTTCGTAAACCTTTGGTGCGATTCGGCGAGCGAGGCATTTCATCGCCGTACGAAGGTTGGCGAGCCGTTCGGTGTACTTGGCATCGGACGATTCGCTGTTCATCCGTTCCTTGCCTTTCGCGTCCTTCGTAGAGCCTTGGAAGTGCAGTCTGATGTCGTAGTACGATGCGTTCGGGTTCGCGCCGGGTTGCGAGTGGTAGTAACGCCACAGCTCACGCCCCGCATCGAGAACGGCGCGGGCGGCGGGAGAGAGCGCTTGTTGGGCTGCGGGAAGGAGAATGCCGCCGCTCCTGTTTTGCTCGCTTGCTTCGCAAGCGCTCAAAAAGCGGCTCGGCTGGCATTCCTCCATCCCTCCGCCCTGCGCCTCCGCTCCAGAGGGCGACAAATCAAATTCACCTTGGTAGGGCGGTCGCCCTGCGACCGCCGCATCGGCGGGCAGAGAGCGGCCCGCCCTACCGTTTATGAAGTCGCTCATAAAATGACTTGTGAAGCAATCCTTCGCCCCAACCTCCTCCTCCGTGAACGGTATCCAATGGTTCACGCCGTCGGCGGAACCGATACGGTTCTGCCCGCTGAACAATGTAAACACAAGGCAATCCGTCTGAAACACTGCGTCATTCTTCCAACCGTCGTTCGGGAAAAGGAACTGGTCTCGGTCGTTGAGCCAGTCGGCATCTATACAGAGGCGCACGGCAAAATACACACAAAACGACACGAGATTCTTCGCAGTGATCCAGTTGCCCTTGACCTGTTTCAAGTCGTTTGCAGATGGCTTTAGTGTGATGAATACTCCCTGATTGTTTTGGAAGTCGGAACCAAGGTATCGGCAGTAGGCGAGATGTTCGCCGTGTTTGTCGTAGAACTGGCGAATCCAGTCCATGAGCAGTTTTACGCCATCGTTGGAAAAGAGCGCCTTTGTTCCGATTGGTTCTCCGTCGCGGTCGTACACGTCGGCGACGGCAGAGGTGAACGTGGGAGGGGGTGCGTCCTCACACGCAAGCCGCCACACGAAGAAACCAATCGGAAACTTGCCCTTCACATTGTCAAAGGTATCGGCGGGCGCCATGAAACATTTCTCCAGCGTTCCGTGAAATGCTTCGCGAAATACTTTGAAGTTCGGAGACTGCACATGTTTCAGCTTTGAGAACTGCCCGACTATGCAGCCGGGAATCTCATCGTGGATGCGCATCAGGAATAGAGCGAAAAGCTCGTTCACTGCTGCCCCAATGATGGGTTTGTACCGCTTGTTCGGTGAGTGCGAAGCGGCGACACCTGGCTTGTTTTCGCCGGTGCCCGTCTTTGCCCGTGTCGTTGCCGCCTCCGCATACGGTGGGTTGATGTAGATAACAAGCTTGCGACGACGGACCGGATCATTGATGATATCCTGCAAGCCCTTCGGCAGCCTGTCGAACGGGTCGTTGAGGAAGTCGAACTGGAACACATGGCTCTCAAGGAGGTTTGCGCCGTTCTTGATCCTCTCCTTCATCACCTCCACGTCCTGCTGGTCAAGGGTGGACACCCAGATGCGGTACCTGTTGGTGAGGCCGACCTCCATGTTCCCGGTGCCGCCCGAGCAGTCCCACACGTCATATTCGTCCTGCCAGTTCTCGCCGAGGACGGCGGCAAGATACTCCTGGCTCTTCTGCACCCAAATCGCGGGTGTGAAGAACGACCCCTTGCGCTCGCGCACGTCCTGCGGCACGAGCAAATCGAGACGGGAGACGATGAAGTCCCAGTACTCGCGCTTGGGCGGCCTTTTGTACCGCCGCCAGAATTCGGCGTAGGCGTCCATGCCGCCGGCCTTGAAGCCGAACGACATGCTGATGTCGAACTCGTCCTCATTCTTGCGGTGGATGCAGTAAGGCTTCTGGGCGCTTGCGTTGAATGTGATGTAGAAATCCACGGCGGGGCGGTCGTCGGCGAGTTCGGGCGTGCCGTTGTCGTCGATGTTCATCTCGGCGAGGAAGAAGTCCCGGTCGTAGAGGGCGTACTTCCTCTTGAGCACGTCCCAAGGCGCATCAATGTGCGGCATTACGGATGCTCGCCACTTCTGGTAGATGAAGGTGAAGTTGTTGCGGTCGATCGGCGTTGCGAGGGCCGGGGTATCGCCGGATGCGAGGTTGCGGCGTATGAACGCCTTGATCTCCGCATCGTCCGCGCCGAAGCGGAACGTGACAATGCGTTCCTGCGGGATCGCGCCGCGCACGGTCTCCACGGTCTTGTCATCGACTGCGGATGGCGTCTGCGTCCAGTTGAAGTCGTTGATGTTGAACACCGGAAGAATGTAGTGGTACTCGACGAATGCGATCTTCTCGGTGTCGAAGCATCCAATGAACTTCGGCGGCTCCACGTCGGCGTTCCGCTCGCCCTTGATGGTCAATATCAGCTGCGCAAGCATCCGGCATACGTCGGTTGGGTGGTTCTTGGCCTCCGCCCAAAAGAGCGGGGCTTCCGGCGCGAACGTCATCTGGCGCGGGTCATCCTTGCGCCTTGCGGAAGCACAAAAGTCAATGTTGCCGACGATACGGGCGCAGTCGTACTTCGCAAAATACTCCGCAGCGACGCGATTCTTCAGTTCCTCCTCGCGGATGCCAAGTGGATAAATGGCAGCATCCTTTTTGGAGGTGTCACCAACGTTTCTCTTTGCGTTCTGGCTTTTTCCGGCTGTCACTTGCTTTGCGGTCTGCGCTCGTTACCGCCGCCGGAAACCGATGCATAAAAAGAGAGCGCAATTTACTCTTTTCTGCACTCTACCAAAGCCCTGGACAGGCCATCCTGAATACATGAAGAGAAAATGCGCCCTTATGGGCGCATCTCCACTTACATGCCGCTCAGGAATAACCACAAATATGTCCAGTATTTTGGTAGAACGACTTGTCAGCGTTGATGCTAACTCTCGGCGCGACGGATTTCTCCCCGCCGCACCAAAGTTCTGCGGTTTCGGCCCACGCCTACCTCCACAAAACGCCACGAATTATACCACACTTCCCGCCAACAAAAAACCCCCGCCGAAAATCGGCAGGGGCCATCCATCAATCCACTAACTAACACCTACGGCTGGGGCTTGATTATGCCACTTCTAATCTTCATTATCGAACACCGCACCGTTTTTCCGTCCCACACGCTTTCTGCGCACGCCTCTTGCGCTCCGCACGTTTCAAGCGAAGCACTTCTAGCGTATCTTGGGGGCCAAAATCATCGTCGGTCAGTGGACGTCCCAGTATTTCCTCCATCTTCTTCTGCAATCCCGCCCTGAGATCGTCATCGTCTATATCCCTCTCAAGACGATGTGTGAGATATTGTGGACATTCATTTGAAAAACTTGATCGAGTGCTTTTAAGAAGCTGAATCCAGTCTCTGTGAAAATTCTTGCTGTGTGCAACCACTTGAGGATAATACTCGACTTTGTTGCCTACCTTCACGGGAATCATCTTCCGTTCAACAGGCTCATCGACATCCGGCGGCTCGTTCTTCTCTATCCGCAAAACCTGATCACGCATCCATTCAAGTGCACGCAAGCGGATTCGCCACCGCTCTTCCTGCGTCGCATCCAACATGTTCTGCGCAAGATAGTTGGCGATGCTCCATCTGCCGTCTATGAATGGTGTCTGCCCATAAAGATTCTTGGGCGTTATGTCAACTTCAATCGAGAAAAGCCTATTCTCGACAATCTTGTACAGCTTCCCCCTTACAGTCCTGTTTGTGACCGCGGCGATGTCGTCAATGACGTCTTGCATCTTGACACCTTTGGCCTTGCCCTTTTTGAGAATCATGTTGATGTAATCCAATATTCTTTGGCTCGCTCCACTCGTGTATATGTCCGCCATAGGATCGTTCTTCTTTTGCTCGGAACACCCGCCAGCGGCAATAACTGCACACAAAGCCATCGCCAATCCATAGACCATCGTTCTCATTGGACTACTCCATTCAGTGTTATCACTTCGTTCGTTCCTCTTGAAACCCAGTTGCTCAACTTCGTGACCTTCACGGGAATCATCTTCCGTTCAACAGGCTCATCGACATCCGGCGGCTCGTTCTTCTCTATCCGCAAAACCTGATCACGCATCCATTCAAGTGCA
>CACZCD010000168.1 GCA_902779565.1 uncultured bacterium
CGCTCGATGGTCTCGAAGAACATCTTTGCGGGACGCACCCAGAGTCCGTGTTCACCATACAAGGCGCGGTACACGACCATCTCCTCCAGCGTCTCGGAGTCCCTGGCGAAACCCTCAATGCGGTAATGCCCGCCCTTGAAATGCCGGAACTCCCGTCCGATCAGTTTCTCTGGTTCTTCTGTCATTATGAGCCTGTCGCAATCGGCTTGATCGCAGATGCCGCCACAGGACCGATATAAGTTACATCACGCGAGAGGCGGAAGAGAAGCTTCGGCTTGTCCGACTCCGCTTTCTCCTTGGTGCCGCATGTCTCAACGACAACGCGGCATTCCTTGTCTTCCTCGCGCAAGGGCGCGTCAGGGACAAAGCGCACGGTGAGGGCGTCCTTTCCGCTCTTCAGGACTGTGCAGGCACCAAGCCGCCGGCCCGTTCGCGTCTCCACCCACACACGCCCCTGTCCCTTGTCCACATTTGACGGCTGGTTCGGCACGTATATGTCAACGCCGCATACGGTTATGTCGTTCTCGGCGTCGATCTTATCGAGAATCGGACTCGCGCTTGGACCGCCCAAAACCCTGTCGAGGCCGTTTGAGTTTCGGGCGTTGTTCACGAGATTCGCTTTTGCGAGCGAGTGGCGCAAGGCGGGGCTTTCGGTTGCGTGGATTTCAAGATGGTTCTTCTTGGCATCCAGTTTGCCGTTGGCGTATTCAATCGTTCCGGTGATGCAGGGCTTGAGCGTCACCAGATTGCCGAGGCGCACGGCGCATCCGTTCGTCCTGGCGATGAACTTGGGCACCACATCGAGAAGGGTAGCCAATACCGTTTCAACCACATTGACGGAAAGACCGGACGACTGGCGAATCTCATCTGCGAGATCGTTTATGGTGCAGATGTTGTCCGTGGAATTCTCCGGCTCAAGTCGGTATCTGTTTTTGTAGCATGGTATAGGGCGGAAGCCCACACCGCTATCGGGGAACAGGAAACTGTCAGGCTTTATCTGGCAGTCATGCCGTGTAACAGTAAAGGAACCGCTGGCCCTTTTGGGCCTCATAAATGATCTTTCGATGCTCATGGCTTTGTATTGTACCATAAACTGGATGGGGGAAGCAACCGCCCTCTAGGGGTAGCGCCGACAAGTAGTACTATTTGTTTCTACAAATACCACTACTTGTTGCTACAAATAGTACTAGTTGTTGCGTCAAGTAGTACTATTTGTTCCGACAAATAGTACTAGTTGTTGCATCAAGTAGCACTACTTGTTCCGACAAATAGTACTACTTGTCGCTACTCCCTTTAGGACGGCGCATACACTCCTCCCTTCACTTCCTACTTGCCATTGTGCCTGAAAAGTGAATCAAAGCGCAGTTCTTCACCACAGTACGCACACCGAGTTTGCCCGTGCAGAAGTGTTTTGCCGCATTTAGCGCATTTAAGGATTTCCGCAGAGGTTGAATTGCGTCCGTCAAGTCTGCCGTCTTGAAGGTCAATTTGCCTTATAAGCGCCGCAAAGTCTTCATCTTTTAGGTTGGATGTTTCTTTGACAATCGCCCATAGCGCTTCAACAATAAGAAAGAGCTTCTCGATATCTTGTCTCATAGACAAAGCCGAAAGCGCGGTTTCATCCAACTTCTTATTTTGAGAAGTGATGTTGCTTTCAGAAGAGCCGATTCGCCTATGTGCTGCTATGCCTGTTGCCAATGCTATGATGTCGATCATGACTTACGCCTTTATTCTTCATGAATAAGAAAAGGTACTGTTGCGATCTTTGTTCAGCGAATGAAGCTTGTCATCTGCCAAGGCTCGCGCGCGGGCGGTGGATTGTCCTTGAGACTCTTGATGAGCCATGCCATGTTGCGGGCCATTGTCCGCATCGTCTGCATGCCCTCGGCATCCGCGCCGCACTCACCTTCGGCGCGCCCGTAGGCGATGTTCCAGTATTGCGACGTCACGAGCGGGCAGTTCAGCATCTCGAACGGCATGTTCATTGCCTGGAAGGCGGCGGTCGATCCGCCGCGGCGGCAGACCGCGATACAGGCCGCCGGCTTCCCCTGAATGTTGGCGCCGGCCGCGAAGCAGACGCGCTGCCATACGGCGAGCAACGCGCCGTTGGGCTGTCCGTAGTATGTCGGCGAACCGAGGACGATGCCGTCCGCATCGGCAAGTTTCTCGACAATGCGGTTCGCGATGTCGTCGTCGAACGCGCAGCGTCCAAGGCTTTTCTGCTTGCACTGTCCGCACGCAATGCATCCGCGCACCGGCTTCACGCCGATCCATACGACCTCGCTTTCAACGCCCTCCTTGGCAAGGGCGTCGGCGACTTCCTTAAGCGTCCGCGCGGTGTTTCCGTTCTGCCGCGGGCTTCCGTTCACCATCAACACTTTCATCTTTTCTTTCCTTTCTTTTTCATGTGCAAACAATGCCAGCTGAGGCGCGACCGCCGCCGCTGCCGTTCCCACCGCAAACTCTCGTCTTGTTGTCATCCGATTTTCATCCCTACCCCATCGAACAGCAGTGACCGCCTGACAAGCGTCGCAAAATGTGTGCTCTGCTGTTGCATGGGACGATATTTTACCATACTCTCGCGATTATTGTTGCATCAGGATTCACAGACATGTAGATTTTTGAAAATTCAACTTGGTCATGTTGTCCCAGATGTGGTATAATTGGCGGCAACAAAAGGAGAGACCATGCCAACGATGTTGAATGTTCACGAAGCGAAAGCAAATTTCTCGGGTGTTCTCGCAGAAGTGGAGAACAATCTCGCGGTCATAACGATCATGCGCTATGGGCGTCCTGTCGCGAAGATTGTGCCAGTTGCACAAAAACGAAACATGGGGCCGTTGCCTGGTTTTGCGGGAAAAGTGAAAATGCATGGTGACTGGTTCGGCGATGATTCGTCAGAATGGGAGAATGCGTGATGCGCCGGGTCTTGTGCGACACCTGCGCGCTTATTTGGCTTGCAACGGGCGATGCTAAGCTTTCTCGTGTTGCGAGGAATGTGATTCGTGACGCGGAGTTGCTTTGTTTCTCTTCAATCTCGATCTGGGAAATTGCACGAAAAGTCAAAGCGGGAGAATTGGAGATCCCCGTCTCGCCGGCAATGTTTGCCGACATGCTCGTCAAGCGGTATGGCATGAAGGAACTGCCGCTTGACAATGCTATCATGCTTCGTTCATCGGCGCTGCCGGAAATCCACAAGGATCCCGCCGACCGTTTCATCATAGCCACGGCGCTCCTGAACGATTGCGTTATTGTCACCGGCGACCGCCGTTTTCCGGAGTATGGCGTAGAGACTATCGAATGAAATGCAATGTTTGGGTGTCGCACCGAAGTGAAGAACACGGCGAAGGCTGCCTCCAAGGGCTACCCAAGCGTGACAATGCGCCTTGTGCGAGAGACGAGATAACACTTCAATCGCCTGTGCTCTATAAAAGGATCGCTGGCGGAATTTGCCACAGACCATATGACTGTAAATTAAAGGAAAGGATAAAAAACCGTGAACGGAAACTTCACATTTCATAACCCCACCAAGCTTCACTTCGGCGAGAAGGCGATGGAGGCGCTCGCAGGCGAACTGAAGAACTACGGCCCTGTCGTGCAGCTGAGCTATGGCGGCGGGTCAATCAAGAAGAATGGAATCTACGACCAGGTGGTCGCGGCGCTTGAATCGGCGGGCAAGACCGTTGTCGAGGACGGCGGCGTGATGTCCAACCCCACGCTGGAACGGATGCTTGAAGGCGCGGCGAAGGCCAAGGCGAACAATGTCGATCTCATTCTCGCCGTCGGTGGCGGCTCGACCATCGACTACGCCAAGGCGGTCAGCGTTTCCGCGTGGTGCGAGGAGGATCCGTGGGAGAAGTACTACGTGCGCTTTGAGGAGCCTTCGTGCCGCATCATCCCCGTGGGGAGCGTCCTCACGATGGTCGGCACCGGCAGCGAGATGAACGGCGGCAATGTCATATCCAACCACAAGGCCAATATCAAGGTCGGCAAGGTGTTCGGACCGGCGGTGTACCCGAAGTTCTCCATTCTCAATCCGCGCTTCACCTTCACCGTGCCGCGTCGCCAGATGGTGGCAGGGTTCTTCGACATCATGAGCCACATCCTGGAGCAGTACTTCAGCGGCACCGACGACAACACGAGCGACTACATCGCCGAGGGCTTGATGCGCTCGCTCGTCGTCTCTTCGCGCAAGGCGCTCGAAAACCCGGAGGACTACGAGGCAAGGTCGAACATCATGTGGACGGCCACCTGGGCGCTCAACACGCTCATTGCGATGGGCAAGACGACGGACTGGGAGGTCCACATGATCGGCCATGCCGTCGGCGCGCTCACGGATGCCACCCACGGCATGACGCTCTCCGCCGTGTCGCTTCCGTACTACCGCCTCATCAAGCCGTTTGGGCTCAATAAGTTCGCCCGCTTCGCGGTCAACGTCTGGGGCATCGCAGCGGACGGCAAGGGCGACGAACAACTTGCCGACGAAGGACTCGCTGCGCTGGAGGCGTGGATGCGCGAGATCGGTGTCGCAATGAACATCACGGAACTCGGCGCCACTGAGGAGATGATCCCGAAGATCGCCGACGCGACATTCCTCTTGGACGGCGGCTACAAGCAGCTGACCCGCGACGAGGTGATCTCCATCCTCCGCGAAAGCCTGTAATGAGAACACTTACCATACTTTGGCTACATGCGCCGGACGCGAACGACGGCGACCTGCTTTCGGTCGTCGAACACGGCATGTCGGATGCTTTTCGCGATTTCTGCGCAGAGGCGTTCAACGTCCGCATGCCCCTTGAATACCCGCCCCTCAAGTTGAAGACGGTGTCTTCGCCCGAGACGATACCTGACACGCTTTTCATCGGCGGAGACCCGTCTCACGGTATGACCGAGGGCGGCGACGACGTGTGCCTGTTCATGGTGGACGACTGCTTCTATTCAGGGAACATTCACGGAGTTCCGCTAAAGGATTGGCTCAAGACGTACATTCCCGCGCTTCCGAAGGTCGCCGTCGTCTATCCGGGACGTCCGCCAATCGTCGTGCCGCAGCGCCGCTGGGCGAAGAAGGGAATAGAGATCTTGTCTCGTCCCGACTTCTACCGCGAACGCATCGTCCATCTCTTCAAGGCGTTTTGGCTGCCGCGCTTCGCAAGCGCCATGCGGCAGTACGTGCAGGTCAAGGCCGGGACGAACTGGCATACGCCAGGACACAACGGCGGCAAGGCGTTCTCCGATTCTCCGTTTCTGCGCGGACTGTACGAGGCGTTCGGTTCGATGATATTCCGCTCCGACCTGTCGGTGTCGGTGGAGTCGCTTGGCGATCTTTCGAGTCCGGAGGCGCAGACGCCGCTGTCGGAGGCGCAGAAACTGTCGTCTGAGATATTTGGCAGCGCCTTGAGCCGCTATGTGACGAACGGCACTTCGACCTCGAACAAGGCCATGCTCATGACACTGCTGAAGCCGGGCGAGGTGGTGCTGGTTGATCGCAACTGCCACAAGTCGGTGCATCATGCGATCGTGACGTCCGGTGCGGTGCCGCGCTACCTGCCGTCGCGCTGGAACCCGCGCCTTGGCGTTTGGGGGCCGGTGTCTCTCCACGATATCCAGAGTGCGCTGGAGGCGGCGGAATCGCCGCGTCCACGGCTGCTCGTCCTGACGACATGCACATACGAGGGTGTGCTGTATCCGGTGTGGGAGGTGGCGTGGCTTTGCGAACGGGCGGGAGTGTTGTTCTACGCTGACGAGGCATGGGCCGGATACATGGCGTTTCATCCTTTCTATACGCGCCCGGACTGCGTGGCCGGACGCGCGATGCGGTACAACGCCGTCAACGAGACGAGCGGAGCGCACTTTGCCGTGCAGTCAACCCACAAGACGATGGCTGCGTTCTCCCAGTCTTCGATGATCCACGTCTCCTTGCGGTTCAAGGCGCTTCTGGAAGAGGACGCATCGCCGCAGTTTCGCTGGCTCAGGCGTCGCTTCGCGCTCAATGGACACGGCTCGTTCGAGAAGTTCACGCATGACCTGCACGAATTTCTGCGCTACTGGCATTCAACTTCGCCGCACTATCCGTTTCTGGCGACGCTTGACGTCGCCGGCGTGCAGATGCGGCTAGAGGGAATGAAGCTGATCGACGAGCGCCTGAAGTGGGCGGCGGACTTCCGTGCGCGCGTAGCCGCAGAGTGCGGACTGCCGGAAGGCGAGTGCTTTGCGAACCTTGCGGACATTGCGGGAACGGAGGACGACTGGTCTAAATCCGGCTACCTGAAGGATCCGCTGAAGATCGTGCTGATGCTGCGCAGCCCCGAGGCGTGCGCCGCGTTCAAGAAGGCGCTGCTGAAGTCACACATCCAGTGGGAGAAAGCGACTTCTACGACCATACTCTTTCTGGTGACTGTCGGCACGGTCGAGGAGCATTTCGAGTGCCTGTTCCGCGTCTGCCGCCTCAACCGCACGCTCATCGGGCGCCCGACGGCCAGCGTCGACAACGACGAATCGGTTTCCAGTGCTGTTGAGGGGCAACCAGTGGTGCTGCCGCGAGACGCGGCGCTTTGCGACGGAGAGTTCGTGACGCTTGACGCGTCCATCGGTCGCATCGCCTCGCAGTTCCTTGTGCCGTATCCGCCGGGAATACCCGTCTTCGTGCCAGGGCTCATGATAACGGCTGAGATGGTTGAGTTGGTGAAGGGCGTCATGGCTTCGGAGGGGGTAGGAGCTGTACACGGACTTTTCTGCCGCGGAGGCCACCCGCCCTGCTATGTTGAGGTTCTCAACCGCGACGAGGAGGCTCGTCTTTTGCATGTTCAGTAAAAATGAGAGGGAAGCAACCGTGATCGACAACAAACCATCGCCAAGGTCGGCAAGCGCCTCGATGTACGGCTTGATTTTCCTGCCGACATAGATTGTCGCATCCTCTGTCGGTTCGCCAAAAGGGAAGTCCTCGGGAACGCCCGTGTCGACGAGGATGACTTCGTTCCCCGTGTCGATCACCCAGTTCTAGAGGCACGAGCGGTACTTGACCGCAGGGTCGAGTCCTTCCGCACCTTCGCACCCCTCTAGCGACATTGCTCCGCAATGCTCGCTTCGCTCGGGGGATATGCCAAGGGCGAACGGACGCGTCATGAAACCGTTTTCGGCAAAACGGACAGGCTTTATCGTTATGCTCATCTTGGTGGTTTCTTTCTCTGATTGTGGCAGGATAAATCAAAGCCGACTGACAAGTTGGAGAATCTTGTCGCGGGTGACGTCAGTCTTTTGCTCGTCGATCTTCGCGGTGACGATGCCGGCATCCTCAACGCCCCAGTAGCGCTGGATGCCGTGATACTCCCCGATTGCGCCATCGTACACGTTGGGGGAATAGGACGAGAGCAGCATCGCCATCTTCTTCACCTTCGGCGGCTTGTTCATGTTGTAGATGCGCTGGATCGGCGCCTGTATCTGCGCGGACATC
>CACZCD010000169.1 GCA_902779565.1 uncultured bacterium
GGGAAAACGGGCGTCTCGCCCGTCGTCCGTCTCATCCCCGTTAGAAGTCGCTTTTAGCGGATCGACAGGGCAAAGCCGCGTCTGAACACCATTACGGACGACTCCGTCAACTTTACGAGCCATTTGGTTGTAGGCGTTCCGTCCTCCCGCGTCACCGGGCAGGCGTTGAGTTTGGCGAGGCTCGCGGCGGAAAGCGCCGAGAGGTCCGCTTCAAGCGCAATGCGGGTCGCATCGGCGGGCAGGTTCACCAGTTTCAGCGTGGCGTCCGCGCCGAACTCGATCCCTTCGAGGCGCCCCACGCCAGAAGCACAGTCGATGGTGAGACCTCTTGCCGTCTTGGACTCGCCCTTGGCGGAAAGGACCGCTCCCGTCGAGACCTGGACGGAAGTCACCGAATCAAGCACGTGCTCCGATCCAGGTGCATCATAGTAATACGTCTCCAGCTCAAAGCCGGCATTCTGCCGCAGCGGATGCCCGTCCACGAAAGCATCGCCGGAAAACCAATTCCAGGACGGTGCCGTGACCGTATAGTCATCGGTCATCTTAAACCATTTCACGCCGTCAAGGCTGGCCTCCAAGGCGAACTTCTCGATCGTCTGCTGCTTGCCGCTTGAGACCGAATTGCCGACGTTGATGTCGAACCGCACAAGCGGCGGCGTATCGGCAGGCAGGCGCATCACGACATACAGATACGAAGAGGCCTTGTCACTCGGCATCCCGCCGCCGCCTGCTGCCAGCAACCGCCAGGTCCCGTCCGAGGTTCCGTCGAAAAGCTTTGCGACGGTACTCCCAAGACCTGCATAGAGATAAAGCTTGGTGCTGCTGTCGGCACCGTGGCAGAGTGTTTCGCCCGGCTCAAGATCGGCAGGATCGCCCGGAAGATAGGCTTTCGGCAGGGTGTCCTCGGGCGAATAGGAAGGCGGCATCCTGAACTTCAGCCCGGCGACGCGGTTCGAGCCGTCGGCGTCGTACAGCGCGAGTTCGGGCGTGAACGCCGGATTAGAAGTAAACATGTTCTTGATGACAAGCCTGTACCAGGTGAATTTCGGGGCATACCGATCCCATATCTCAAGCGTGCCGTCCTTCACGCTGAGCGTGCCGGAGATCACGTTCGACCCATGCAGGACCCACCGTCCCGGACCGTCTTTCGCGAGCGCCACCGACCCTTGGCCGGGCGTGATGTTGGAGACAACGTTCTGCTCAACGGAATCGCCGCCGAGCATGAGCGTCTTCTCGCCCGCGTTGAACGAATACACGCCGGCGAACGTGAGCGCCGAACCGGTTCCCGAAGACGCGAGCCTGCCGCCAGAACCGGTCAGTGCCAGCGGACGGGTCGAACATGCGGCGCCCTTCCCGCCCATGTACTCAAAGGTTGGGAACGTACCGTTGCCGCCCAGAAGGAACGCATAGTTGACGGCGCGGGAATCGTTGCGCAGACCATAGTAGTCTTCATGCAGAATGGTCGAAAGGCCAAGGGCGCACGGCTCGTTCGTCTCGGCGATGGACGTGAACTGGAACGTGCCGTCCTTGATCGCGAGCGCACCTTTCTGCTCGTTGGCATTGTTGGCGAAGCGCCAGGTGCCGGTGCCGTCTTTCGTGATATACGTGGTGTAGTTCGTGCCGTTGGCCGTCGCCGCCGTGGAGATCTTGCCGCTTACGATGCACGGCTTCTCGTTGTCGCCGGTGATCAGCAGCCGGTCCATGCGGAGGTCTGCGTCCGGGGTCCCGGTGTACTGCGACCATGTGCCTTCGAACGTCACGCCGCCGGTCGGTCCAGCGTCCATCAAGTGCTGGCGCGACGTCTGCGCACGCCACATGAAGCTCTTGTCCGTCGTCTCGCCGCTACCGAGATAGTGGTAGTTGCCACCGATGCGCGATTCCAGCGAAGAGTAGCTCGCACCGATCGAGGAGGGTTGCCCTTTCTTGCCGAAGGTCGTAAACCACAGGTTTCCGCATCCTTCGTACGCCGCGTGCGTGTAGCCGTACACCACAAAGCCGCCGCCAGCGAACGTGCTCGCGGGGTTGTCGAGATAGACCGTGGCAAACGAATACCATTTGATGCCGTCCCCATTGATCTGACCGTGGAAATGGCTGGCCCGCTGGTCGCTCGCATTGCCAAGACCGATCTGCACGTATTGCGCCGTCGACTTAGTGGCCGTGTTGGACACGGTTCCATAGCCGTCAAGGGCATACATCTGCGTCTTGGCCAAGGGGGAGACCACAAGCGTGGTGTCGTTGGACATGGCAATCGGCCCGAACGAGTACACCTTGTTCTCCTGCGGGATGATGAGCATGCCCTTCTCGATCTCGATTCCGCCGGTGGTGTAATAGGCGGCATAGCCGTCGTAATACTTGGCCTTAATGTCCGTCTGCGAATTCGGCTGCAGCGCGACCGTAGCGGCCGAGCGTTTGATGATCTTGCCGGCGCCGCACACCGCGCAGCTCCAGTCGATATCCGAGGGCTGGTTGAAGATGAAGGTGGAGGTGGATGCGCCCAACATCACGCCCTTGAGGGCGCTGACATACGCCGCATCGCCGTCGGTCGAGACCTCCACGGTGACGTTCTCCGGAATCTTGACCACGCCAACGCCTTCAGCCGGCGCGGCGGTGGCGGGCGTGGCTCCGTCAGCCTGGAAGTACTGCCCGGCGGACTGCCATCCGCCTGAACCACCCGGATTCCACACGTGCGTCCAGACGTCCGCGCGGGCCGGCGCGGCGAGCAGCAGGCACCCGAGAGCGATGGAAGCGGCAGAACGACCCCACAAGGTTTGCATGGTAATATCCCTTTTTTCAGCTTTGAAAGATTGCACGGCGCTATCCCATGACATTTCAGGACACAATATCCTAAAACGAGCGAATATGATAGCATAGAGCACCGCATCGGTCAATAGCGGGCAACCCCCTTCGGGATTGCGATAGCGGTGTCGAGATACAGTTTACGCGAACCGCACGGCGAGGGGACGATGGTCGCTCAATGAAAGCGCATAGTCGCCGAGGCACGCCTCCACGATGCGCAGACCCCGCACAAAGACGTTGTCGATGGCGGGCGTCAGGCCAAGCTTCCGCCGCCGGTGCGTCGGGAAATGCCCGAAGTTCGCGGCGTTCGCCGCCGCATAGCCGGCCGCCGCAAACGGCGCGTATTCGGCTTCGCTCGACACATTGAAGTCGCCAGCGATCACGACGGCGGGACAGTTGGCGAAATCCCGCAGAATCGTCTCGATCTGCGACGCCCGGATCGCCGCCTCGCCCAGATCCAGATGCGTCTGCACGAACACAACACGGCGACCGAGAACCTCAACCTCCTCCGCAAGATAGTAGGTGGACTGCGTTCGCTTCGCATACGGCTTGCACGCAAGACGACGCATCCCTGCCACCTTCGCCGCCACAGCATTGCACTGGTAGCCGTGCTGCGGACCTTCATCCACCGACGCGAATCCGCGCAAGATCCGATCCCGCGTCGCGGAGCCGTCCTTCGCGAACACGGCGGAATGCTCGCACAACCCCATCACGTCCGGCGCATAGCGCGCGATCTCGGCGCGGAATGCCGCTGAACGGGCCTCCGCATCGACGGCGGCAATGGCGGTTGTGCCGGTGCGGCCAAAGCAGAAGTGCCCGATGTTCCACTGCAGGAAGGTGAAACCTTCGCGCGCATCGAACGACGTCTTCGGACGCCGCCGCGCAAACGTGCTCCGAAGGGACGCGCCCGTGCGCAGATCGAAGCGTTCAAGCGTGGCCACGCCATCGGCGAAGGTCAGCACGGCGACATCGCGACCGACCGCCGCCGGCGACTTCTCGAGACAGTAGCTTCCGGCGGCGACAGCGGGAAACGCGCCGTCCGAAACGGCGTCTTCGCGCATGTGCGTGATATGCGAATGGCCGGAGAATGAAATGAAATCGGGAAACATCTCCATCCAGCACGTCGCGCGCGGATCACAGACGGCCCAGTCGGCAAGCTTCCCGCCGAACACGGTCCCCTGATGGTGCTGATGCTGCAGCACGACGACCGGCGCGCCGGAGGCCGCAATCTCCGTATGCGACATGAAGAAGCGCTCAAGATCCCCTTCCCGCTTCCACGGCGCGGCCACAATCCACACGCCACCGACACGCGTGACGTAAACGCCATCGCCGATCTCCTCGCCCAGGACGCGACGGAACGCCTCACGCGGATTGTCGCGGATGGCCCGCCCCTTCGCGGCCTGACGCTCGGCGTCGGAGATCTTCCCCGAATCCATCATGTCGCGATTGCCAAGCGCGACGACGAAGCGCGTCTTGGAATCAAAGACGGAACGCCAAGCGGCGGCGAATGCATCCAGCTGTTCGAGCGTGCCCCTGTCGGTGACGTCACCGCAATGGAGAACCGCCTCCACGCCCCTGTCGCGCAGGAACCGGAACGCCGCCGCAAGGCGCTCGACGGATTCCGGCCCGGTGACGTGCGTATCGGAGATCACGCCCAACCGAACGCTTGCCGCCGCCTCGCCAACATCTGCCGCGCGCAGCATGTGCAGCCCGGCAACAGCCGCCGTCGATGCGATGAACTTTCTTCTGCAAAGAACCATTTGCAACCAACATCCGTTCATTTCAACGCAGCGTGTTCTCGTATCCACGCAAGCAATCCGTCGTAAGCCATGGTTCCGTCCGCCAATGCGAGTCCCGCCTGGACAATATCCTCGTCGGTGCAGTCAATCCGAACTCCGTTCGTCTCCAGAAACGTCAGCATGACGTACATTCCAATCCGCTTATTGCCATCAAGGAACGAATGGTTCGATACGAGCGACGCGCCAATACGGGCGGCCTTCTCCTCTTTTGACGGATAGAGTTCGCGCCCGTCAAATGTTGCAAACGCCGACTGAAGAGCCGATTCCAGCAACCCCTCGTCACGCACCCCGACAGTTCCGCCCGTCTCCGCCGCAATGTACTGGTGCAGAAGCAGCACTTTCTCCTTCGTGAACTTCGTCATTTCGCCAACTCCAGAAACGCGGTCTTGTGACGCTTCATGATCCGTCGTGCCACCACATCGATCCGCTCATCATCCGTCAGATCAAGATAACCGCCGCCCTCAAGGTCAATCAGAACAAACTTCGGACGGTTGTTCTTGAAGATCACGGACTTCCCATCGCGTTCTGTCTGACGCGCCACAGCGGAGAAGTTCTGGTTCGCCGCCGTCATCGTAACGATCTTGTCAGCATCTACATACATAATAAACATCCTATTTTTCTCAAGGACGCATAATATAGGATATAATCATCCTAAAGTCAAGCATTAAGAAACTCAAAAAGAATGGAATTTACAGGGTCTGCCCCCACGAAAATCCATTTCACGTAACCAGTATCTCAGCTGCATGGAACATGTAGTTGCCGGCGACGACATACTGCATGGCGGTCGGTGAGAAGCGCTCCTCGAGGCCGATGTGCAGATGACCGGCCAGAATGGCCTTCAGGAGCGGCTGCGCCTTCAAGTGCGCAATGAAGCCCCTTGTCACGGAATCATTCAGCTGGCGCAAGTGGTCGCGGCGCTTCGGCTCCGGCGTCCTGCCGTCGAAGCCCTTCGCTTTCTTGGCGAACTTCGCCTTCGCCGTCAGTATGAAGGGCGTAAAGAAGGGAACGTGCATGCACAGGATGATCGGCAACCCCTTCTCCTCCTCCTGGGCGAAGAGCGAGACCTGACGCTCCGTCACGCCGCCGAAGGCATTGTCGAGCGCGACGAAGTTCACGCCGTTCACCACGCGGGACGAAAACGTCGGATCGAACGGATAGTACTTCGCGAGTTCGGGGATTATCGCGTCATGATCGCCGTACTGGCTCCTCCCGCCGACCTCGAACTCGTGATTTCCGACACATCCGAAGACGTTCCACCCGCCAAAGTATCTGCGCACAAGGTCGAAGTTGGCCTCGGTGCCAAGATCGACGACATCGCCGGTGTGGACGATGAAGTCCACGTTCGTGCGTGCCCACGCAAGCGTGTCGCGCAGGGCTTCCTCCTGACGACCGCCGAAGATGACGGTGCGTCTGCGCATGTTCTCGCGAACGTCCTGCGGTTCATGCGGATACGTCGCGGCGAGGTGCGTGTCGGAGAAGTGCAGAAGCGTGAACGGAGCGGTCGCGCCGGCCTTGACCGCGTGGTACGTCAACGAAAGCCGCTCGTAGTCGCCGCGCGCCGGGAACACCGTCGGCTCGTCGGCGAACGATGGCAGACGCGACGCCGCGAACAGCGCACCGCACGAAAGCGTGCGCCCGATGAAACCGCGTCTTGTCATTTCAGTTCATCCTCATTACGGTTTTGGGATCTACAGGGTCTGTCCCCGCAAGAATTCAGCGGAACGTAATGACCATGCCGTCCGCCCACACCAGACGCAGCTGCCCGTTCCTGTACACGGGCGTCCAATGCGAGTCGTCGTCGTTGCACGTCACCGCCGGCACGCCATCCGGGAAGCCGTCCGGTACAGAGAGGAGACGCTGCGAATGCCCTCTCATGGCCCGGAGGTCCCCCACCACCGCAATGCTCGCCGGCAGCACGCCCGACGTGACGCCCGTCAGCGTCGCGCCCGCGTTCGGCACCACCTCCAGCGAGGATATGAGCGCTTCCTTGCCGTTGAGGTTGAGGGTACCGCCCGCAAGACGGACCGCCGTGTTCGTCGGCAGCGCCCAGTCGCACCCGCACACGAGCACACCGCCGCTCACCACCGTACCGCCCGCCCACGTGTTCGTGGCGTTCAGCGTGAGGTCGCCAAGTCCGGCCTTCGTGAACGGGCCGCCCGCAATCTCGCCGAACGTGCACGCAAGCCCCGTCTTCAGCGCACTTGTTCCATGGTAGAGTGTCGCCTTCGCGGCCGTGTAGTTCACGCCCGGAGACGTTACGGTGATGTTCGTGACCGCGCCGGACTCCGCATCGTAGTCGCACATCGCGGAAGCGCCCATCGCCCCGCTGTTTGCGTCGGTTATCGATACGTATGGCGCACCCGAAAGCCCGGTTATCGGCGCGGAAAGCGGGATGGAGACGATGCCCTGCCCCGTCGGCTTCGAGATCGGCACGTCAATGGTGTTGCCCGTCTTCCCGTTCGTATCGATGGTCGCCCCCTTTTCGCACACTGTGATGATCCGCGCCGGATAGTAGTCGGTATTGCTCGTGACGGGACGCCCAAATACCGAAAGGTTGTTCTTCCCGAGCCGCACGGTGCCGCCGTTGAAGCTGATGTAGAACCTTCCCTGGTTGCCGTTGTACCACGCGACATTACGGTGGTTCCTGACATTCTGCAGCTCCGCAACGCCGCCGTTGAAGTTGAACCAGCAACTGCACCAGTTGTTCGCGCCAACGTAGATGATGCCGTTCACGGCAAATTCACCACCCTCCACCGTAATCACGGACCTCTGCGACGAAATGCCTCCAATCGCAAGACCGCCCCCGTACGTCATCGTGCCATCCATAACCCTGATTGACGAGCATATCCCCGC
>CACZCD010000170.1 GCA_902779565.1 uncultured bacterium
GCACGCCGTCTGGCCGACGATCCGGAGGTCTCCCGCGTGCTGGTGTTCGGTGCGGGGCTTCGTTACCGCTCGTTCCGGCGGGAGTTGGTGCGCAAGTTCCTGCAGGAGAAGCGCGTGATTGTCGGACTCGTCGACGATGACATCCTCCTGCGCGGCAAGATTATCGGTGGCATCCGCGTGGACGGACCGCACATGGACGCGCGGCGCATCATCGCCGAGACGCGTGCCAATGCGGTGGTGATCGCCTGCGAACTTCCGCCGGAGCGTCTCCGCACCGTGGTCGAGACGTTCAAGAGCTGTGGCGTGAAGGTGTCGCACTTCAACTTTTCGGAACAACCGCTTTAAGAAGGGGTCGTGCGTCTCGCTGTTAACGCTTTCATGGCAGAATGACGTTCGGCATCATTTGTAGGAGTATGGGAAAAGGTAACATGAGATTGACGTTTCTTGCCTTCGCTGCCGCGATGGGCGGATTCCTGTTTGGCTATGACACGGCCGTCATCAACGGCGGCGAGCAGCAGATTCAGTCCGTGTGGAGCCTTTCGTCTTTCGTGCATGGTCTGGTGATGAGTTCCGCCCTGTGGGGGACCGTCCTCGGCGCGATGGGCGGCGGGAAGGTGTGCGATTGGATCGGGCGCAAGCCGACGCTTTTCTGGCTAGGCGTGCTGTATCTCGTCTCGGCGGTCTGGAGCGCGATCGCATTCGGCCCCACTGACCTCATGGTCGCGCGTTTCATTGGTGGGCTGGGCGTTGGGGCGTCATCCATCGCCGCGCCAGTCTATATCGCCGAGATATCCCCGGCGGAGAGCCGCGGCAGGCTGGGCGGACTCTTTCAGTTCAACATCGTCCTCGGCATGGTGGTTTCGCAGTTCGTGAACTGGGCGCTTGGCGGAATTGGCGACAATGCCTGGCGGTGGATGCTCGGCGCGGAGGCCGTGCCCGCATTTGTATTCACGCTGATGACACTTTTCCTCAGCGAGTCGCCGCGGTGGATGGGGGAACGGGGAACGGGGAACGGGGAATCCGCCTTCGCTGAAGCTACGGCGGACGAGCGGGGAAGGGGTTTTTTCTCGCGCGCCAACCTGCGGCCGATCCTGCTGGCGTTCTTCCTCGCGATGTTCAACCAACTCTCGGGCATCAACGCGATGATGTACTTTGCGAAGCGTGTGTTCGAGATGGCGGGTCTGTCCCCGCAGGCCGCGCTCGGCACGGCGGCGGCGATGAGCGTCGTGCTCGGTCTTGGCACGTTCGTGGGGCTGTTCCTTATCGACCGGCTCGGACGCCGCACGTTGCTGATTGTCGGTTCCATCGGCTGTATCGCCGCGCACTTCGCGACGGCGGCGGCGTTCGTGTTCGATCTCGGGATTCTTGCCGCGCTCTGTATCTTCCCGTTCATCGTGTTTTTCGCGCTCGGGCAGGGTGTCGTCATCTGGGTGTTCATCTCGGAGATTTTCCCGCAGCGATTCCGCGCCCAGGGGCAGAGCTTCGGCAGCTTCACGCACTGGACGTTCTGCGCGGTGCTGACGTTCGTCTTCCCGGCGATGGCGGCGACATGGGCGGCGGCTGCCATCTTCGCGTTCTTCGGCACATGCCTTGTGGCACATCTGCTTTGGGCAATCTTCATCTGCCCTGAGACGAAGGGAAAGGCTTTGGAGGAGATCAACTTATGAAATTCGCAATCTACTTTGGTAATCGCGGGTTCTTCCCGGGCGAGCTGGTCGCGTCGGCGATCGCCGACTTCAAACGCGTGCTCGCGGCAAGCGGACACGAAGCGCTGATCATGGAAGGCGCGGGCACGCGCTACGACGCCATCGAGACGCCGGAAGAGGGGCGCAAGTACGCTGACTTCCTCGCCGCGCACCGCGGCGAATACGACGGCGTGATCCTCTCGCTCCCGAACTTCGGGGACGAGAACGGTGCCGTTGTTGCGCTGCGTGATGCAGGCGTGCCGATCCTTGTGCAGGCGTATCCAGACGAACCCGGCAAGATGGACTTCTCGCACCGTCGCGATTCTGTCTGTGGTAAGATCGCGATGTGCAACGTGCTGCGCCAGGCCGGAATCAAGTATACACTCACGACGGACTTCGCGGAGCATCCCGACTCGCCGCAGTTTGCGGAGGATTTGCGGAACTTTGCCGCCGTCTGCCGCGTCGTGAAAGGGATGCGCCGCTTCAACCTCGGCGCCATCGGTGCGCGCACGACGGCGTTCAAGACGGTGCGCGTCGATGAAATCGCACTCCAGCGCAAGGGCATCAACGTTGAGTCCGTCGATCTCGCCGAGGTGTTCGCGATCATGGATGGCGCGGAGGCGGCGGCCATCGCGGCGAAGCGCGAGAAGTATCTCGCCTACGCCGACTTTACGGGCGTGGCAGAGGAGAAAATTGACGCCATCGCGCGTCTGGGCGTGGCGTTCGACATTCTGATAAGGCGCTTCTCTTTAGACGCGTTGGCGATCCGCTGCTGGGACGAACTGCAGAAGCGCTATGGCATCGCGCCATGTCTTGCGATGAGCGTCCTGAACGAGGCGGGCCTCGCCGCCGCCTGCGAGATGGACGTCAACAACGCCGTGATGATGCGGGCGGTCGCGCTTGCGTCCGACTCACCCGTCGGTCTCTTTGACGTCAACAACAACTTTGGCGGCGCGAAAGACAAAGCGATCATGTTCCACTGCTCGGCGATTCCGGGCTCGATGCTCTGCGGAAAGGGTTGCATCGGCGAACATCTCATGTTCAAGAAGGCGTACGGACCCGGTACGGGCATCGGCATCTTCGGCGGCGAGATGAAGGCGATGCCGCTCACGGTGGGAAGCTTCAAGACGGAGGATGGAAAGCTCTGCGCGTTCGTCACCGAGGGCGAGGCGACGGACGACAAGATTGAGAAGGCGTTCTTTGGCACGGGTTTCGTCTTCCGCAAGGATGATGGTGACGCCAATGCGATGCTCAACTACATGGCGAAGAACGGCTACCGCCACCATGTCGCGTTCGTGCGCGGCAGCTGGTCCGCCACCATCGTCGAGGCTTTCTCCAACTACCTCGGCTATGTCGTGGAGAGGGTGTGAACGGGATAGCCAACGGGAGATACGCTTTGCCCCCAAAAAGAGGTCAATGAAGGCAGTTGCAGCAGGTGTCGCCGTGGCGGTGGCCGTTTCGGCATCCGTACAGGGCATGGAGTTCAACTCGTTTGCGCATCCCGCGAAGGAGCATCATCCCGAAACGTGGTTCCACATCATTGGCGGCAATGCTTCGAAGGAAGGGTTGACCGAGGACATCGATGCCATAGCCCAGGCTGGACTCTCCGGCATACAGTTCTTTCACGGGCAGTTTGGCGGCGAATGGCCTGGCGTCAAGCGGCAGATTCCATGCCTTAGTCCAGAATGGGATTCGCTTGTGGCGCATGCGGCGGATGAATGTGCAAGGCGGGGCCTCACGTTCAAATTGCAGAATTGCCCTGGATGGTCCATGAGCGGAGGTCCGTGGATCAAGCCTGCGGACGCCATGCGCAGGC
This sequence comes from uncultured bacterium, assembly GCA_902779565.1. GTDB lineage: Bacteria > Verrucomicrobiota > Kiritimatiellia > RFP12 > UBA1067 > UBA1731. The sequence goes on from CACZCD010000170.1 coordinate 3,502, forward strand.
TTGTGCAGGGGCGCATCGATGCCGAAGCCGGAGCAGACGGCATGGTGGAGGCCGTTCTGCCGCGTTCTTCCCAGATTCGCTATGGACGCTGCAAAACCGATGGGGATGCGGATTACCGTGACATCTGCGTACTTGCCTTCCCCGCGCCTGTCGGCGATACGGGGGCTCCGCTCGTGCCGGCATCGACAAACGTCCTGGGCGATACAACCGTCTATTCGTTCGCGAATCCGGTCACCATCCGGACGCTGGAAGTACAGCCATTCGGCGATCTGGACTTCAAGAACATATACGTTCCGAAGATGAGCATCGTCCTGGAGGCGGAAGACGTTTCCGGCAAGTGGATCAAGGTCGCCGATGAAGGCTATCCGCAATCGAACTGGATGTATGGATGGCAAGAATCGCCGTGGTTTTCGATCGCATGCGATGAAATGACCGCCTCGCGTTGGCGTGTGACGGTACGGAAGCGCGCAACCACGAAAAATCCGGCAATGCGTTTTCTCTCTGCGGCACATCCCGACAACTGGGAATCCCTTGCCGGATGGACGTACAGGGACCTGGTCCGCCGCGCGCCGCCGAAACAAGATGCCGCTGCCTACGTACACCTGCGCGATGTTCGTGACGTGACGTCCTCGCTGTCGGCCTATGGCGCTTTTCGCTGGCGCGCGCCGCATGCTGGCAAATGGACGCTACTTCGCATCGGGCATGTGAATCTTGGCACGGTGAACGCGCCTGCGCCCAAGGAGGCGACGGGCTGGGAATGCAGCAAGCTCGAGACGCGTGGCGCGGAGGCGAACTTCGCCGGATATGTGAAGAGGCTTGTTGACGGTCCTCTAAAAGGCAAGAAAGTCAAGGGCGTTCTCATCGACAGCTGGGAATGCGGCCGCCAGACTTGGAGCGGCACGTTGGAATCCGATTTCCGTTCCCGCGCCGGCTACGCGTTGCGTCCGTATCTGCCGGCCGTATTTGGCTGGATGATTGACGACGTTTCCGAAACGGAACGGTTCCTACGCGACTGGAGACGTGTGCTAGGGGAACTCGTCGAGGAGAACTATTACCGCCGCATGGCTGAACGGGCGCACGAAATGGGTCTGGAGATACAATACGAGACGGCTTTCGGCGATGTCATCCATGGCGATCTTCTCAAGTTCTGGAAACATGCCGATACGCCCATGTGCGAATTCTGGCAGCAGCACACAAACGGAACGTATGTGGGCACCTACAACTTCAAGCCGGTGCAGCCGTGCGTATCAGCCGTGCACCTGTACGGCAAGGTGCGCGTGGCGGCGGAGGCCTTTACCAGTTTCGATCTTACATGGAACGAGGATTTTCGTTTGCTCAAGGGCGTTGCCGACAAGCATTTTGCGCGAGGCGTGACGCATCTGGTCCTGCATACGTACACGCACAATCCCTGTTCGGGAGGGACGCTTTCGCCGGGTTCTTCGTTCGGCAGCAAGATCGGTACGCCTTTTCTGCGCAACCAGACATGGTGGAAACACATGCCGGCGTTCTCACGGTACCTTGCGCGTGTGGGCCTGATGATGGAGAGCGGCAAGCCGGTGGTGGACGTGCTTTGGCTTCTGGGTGACGCATATGGGCACAAGCCTGATCAAGATGCCGCGTTTCCCGACGGACGAAAGTACGATTACATCAACACGGATGCGCTTCTGACGAGGATCGATGTTGTGAACGGGCGTTTCGTCTTGCCGGACGGCGTCTCGTATCGTGTGCTCTGGATTCCTGACGGCACGTTCCTAGAACCTTCCACCGAAAAGCGTTTACGTGAATTGGCGGCACGCGGAGGATTGATCGTGGCGGGAGACGTGGCGAAAGTGGAATCGGCCCTCGTCGCCGCAGGGTCGGTGCCGGACGTGATCGTCTCTCCTTCTGCAGCCAAACTTGACGACCTCGCATGGTACCATCGTGTCGACAAGTCTGCCGACATCTATTTTGTCGCCACGGCGAAGGAGAACGGGTGGGCTGGCACGGCGACATTCAGGGCCAGGGGAAAAGCGGAGCTGTGGAATCCCGTCACGGGTCGTCGCACGGTCGCCTGCGTCTTGTCAAGGACGGCCGAGACGACGACAGTGGCGCTTGACCTTCCGAAAGATGGGAGCACGTTTGTCGTGTTCCGACGGGATTTGCCTGAGAATGACGGGGGCATGGTGAATCGGCGGCGCGAGGGAGGTGAGGAGGTTCCTCTCGCCGTAGCGAATTGGACCGTTGAGTTTCCGGCGCAAGGCGTTCACGCCGCCAAAGTCGTACGGTTGGACTATCTGGTGCCGTGGAAAGAGCTGTGGGAAACGAATGGCATGACTTCGGCTAAGTCGCGGATTCCGGTCTTCAGCGGCACGGCTGCATATCGCACCCGATTTGCGTTCAAGCGATGCAAGGGCATGCGGACGACGCTGGATCTGGGACGGGTCGAGGCATGGGCTAGGATACGGCTGAACGGAACGGATCTGGGGACGCTATGGTGTTGGCCGTATGCCGTCGATATCACAGATGCACTTGTTGACGGCGAGAACGAACTGGAGGTTTGGGTGACCAGCACCTGGTACAACACGCTTGTCCACGACGCCCACTTGCCGCCGGAATCCCGCACCACCTGGACAATAGCCGGTCCTGCCGCGGACTCCAAGTATCTCGACAGTGGCCTTATTGGACCTGTCACCCTAAAATGTGTACACCAGCCCCTATAGAACGCGGCAAGCTGGATTATGGTATAATTTACGGCATGGAAAAATTCATCAACATTGCAGGATCGTGCATTCCGGACTATGGGACGATTTGAGATATCAGGACGGAGGCCGATCAGCGGTATCCACCGTGTGCCGGGAAACAAGAATGCGGCGCTTCCGATGATCGCCGCGTCACTTCTCACCTCGGAGCCGGTCACGCTCGAGAACGTGCCAGACATCGCGGACGTGGCGAGCATGCTGGAATGTGCGGCGCGTTTCGGTGCGACCATTAAGCGGAACGCCGCCGCGGGAACCGTCACAATCCAGGCGCAGAAGCTGCGCACGGCGCGTCTCGACCCGGAGCTGGCGGCGAAGATCCGCACGAGCATCCTTTTCGCTGGACCGATGCTCGCCCGCAAGGGATGCGTCTCGTTGCCGCCGCCGGGCGGTGACGGTATCGGGCATCGCCGTTTGGACACGCACTTCGAGGGATTTGCGGCGCTCGGCGCGAAGGTGCGCTACACGAAACGCAACCTTCAGCTCACGGCGCGGCATGGCGCCGCCACCCGTCTGAAGGGGGCATCGTTCGTTTTGGACGAGGCGAGCGTCACCGCCACCGAGAACATCGTAATGGCGTCCGTGCTGGCTGATGGCGACACGGTGATCTACAATGCGGCCTGCGAGCCGCATGTGCAAGATCTCTGCAACATGCTGAACGGCATGGGGGCCCGCATTCTCGGCGCCGGTACGAACCGGATTGTCGTGCATGGGGTGGAGACGTTGCACGGCACCACGGCCCGCATCGGCTGCGATCTCATCGAGGCCGTGAGCTATCTCGTGGCGGCGGCAATCACGGGCGGCGCGCTGACTCTGGAGGGAGTTGATGTCGCGCAGTTCGGGATTCTGTCGGGTCCGCTCCGCCGGTTCGGGATCAAATGGACGGTCGATGCGGAGAAGGGCGTTGTCGTGCTGCCCGCCAAACAGCGCCTGCGCATGCGGTATGATCTCGGCGATGCGATTCCGTGCGTGGCGGATGGGCCGTGGCCGATGTTCCCGAGCGATCTGATGTCCGTGCTGATTGTGCTGGCCACACAGACGCGTGGCACCTGCCTCTTCCACGAGAAGATGTTCGAGAGCCGTCTGTATTTCGTGGACCATCTCGTCCAGATGGGGGCGAAGATTGTGCTTTGCGATCCGCACCGTGCGGTTGTGACGGGGCCCTCGCCGCTGCGCGGTACCACCGTGACCTCGCCGGACATCCGCGCCGGC
>CACZCD010000171.1 GCA_902779565.1 uncultured bacterium
TGTGCGGGGTGAAATGATAATGACCAAATCATCATTGAAGCATGAGATTTGGTCATTATCGTGATTCTTTATTCGCAATCTTGACCAAATCTAGGCATTTTAATTAATCAACGGAGAAAAAGTCATGAAAGAGAACGCAAAAGAGATGCGCGGGATGTTCCTGCAGTTCGGAAACAACATGTGGAGCGACGTGCCGGTCAAGGACTGGGCGCTCACGAAAAAGGAGGATCTTGCCGAAGTCAGCTCCTTGGATGTCCTCCGGTTCGACGAGGAGGTGTGGCGGCGGCTGACGGACCGGATGGTGCAGAAGGGGTTCAACGCGGTGGTGATGGATCTTGGCGAGGGCTGCATCTATCCGAGCCATCCGGAGCTGGCGGTGAAGGGATCATGGAGCGCGGAGCGCCTGCAGAAGGAGCTGGCGCGTCTGCGCGGCATCGGGATTGAGCCGATTCCGAAGCTCAATTTCTCCACATGCCACGACACGTGGCTCAAGGAATACGGGCGCATGGTCTCCACGCCGGAATACTACAGGGTGTGCGCGGACGTGATCCGCGACGTGTGCGAGATCTTCGATAAGCCGCGGCTCCTCCATCTTGGATATGACGAGGAGAATTTCGGCAACCAGCGCAAGTATGCCTACGCTGTGGTGCGGCAAGGGGAACTCTGGTGGCACGACTTCCTGTTCTTCGTGAAGACCGTCGAGAAGCTGGGGATGCGTCCGTGGATCTGGAGCGACAAGATCTGGCACGGGAAGGACGAGTTCCTCAGCCGCATGCCGAAGAGCGTGATGCAGTCGAACTGGTACTACCGCCAGTGGTTCGACTTCGAGTCGATCCCCAAGGAGAGGCGCGTGCATCTCGAATCGTTCCTGACATTGGAGAAGGCGGGCTTCGACCAGATTCCCTGCGGCTCGAACTGGGCGTGCGACGAAAACATCGCGGGACTTGTCCGCTTCTGCCGCAAGAACATCGCGCCGGAACGACTCAAAGGCTTCCTGATGACGACGTGGGGTCCCACGCTGCCAAACCATGAGGCGAAGCTCCTACGCGGCATCGATCTTGCCGCCGCTGCGATGTCATGAAAATCTCAGTCCGTTTGACATTACCGTGTTTTGGTGTGGCTGCTGTTGCCGCATGTTTTTGCGCCATCGTCGCGGCGGCGGATGTGCCGTTTGAGATTCGCTCCCCGCAAGACGCCAAGCCGCACGAGAAAAGGGCGGCGCAGGAGCTTTCCGCCTATCTTGCCCGCCGCGTCGCCGGTTCGCTGACGGTGGCGGGACGGGGCGGCGTGACGTTCCATGTGGGGGATACGCCGTTCGCTCGGGAGAAGGGATACGTCTCCACCCGTATGCCGGATGAGCAATGGCTCATCCGGTCATACGGGAAGGACGTCATTCTCAACGGCGGCGGCACGCGCGGCGCGTTGTATGCGGTATCGCATTTTCTCGAAGACTTCTGCGGCGTGCGCTGGTGGTCGCCGCATGAGGAGTTCGTGCCGCCGCCCGCGCCTCTCGCGCTTCCGCGTCTTGACGCGTCGGGGCGTCCGGCGTTCCGTCTGCGCACGCTCTACACGGGAATGCACGAGCCGAACGGCGGTGAAGTGGCGATGCGCGTTCGTCTCAACGACTACCGAGGCCCTGCGCTGGGCGGCGGCTTCCGGTACGGGTCTCCCGGCAGCTGCCATACGTTCGACAAGTACCTGCCGGCGGCGAAGCATCTCAAGGAACATCCCGAATGGTATTCGCTCTCCAAGGATTCCAACCGCCGCGTCGGCGGACAGCATGCCGGTCAACTGTGTCTCACCGATCCCGGATGCCGCACGGCGATGAAAGCGCGGCTGAAGGAATTCATCGAGAAGGACCGCGCGGACCTTAAGAAACGCGGCGTTGCGCCGCCGCTGGTTTATGACATCTCGGAGAACGACAACTGGAACTACTGCCACTGCACCAACTGCCTTGCCGCCTGCGAACGCTGGAACCTGAGCGGGCTTCTGCTGGACTTCATCAACGACATCGCCTCCTCCGTGCGCGACGCATATCCGGACGTGATCGTCAACACCTTCGCCTACCACGGAACGGAAAAGCCGCCCAAGGGCGGCAAGCGCGCCGCCGACAACGTGATGGTGCGCCTCTGCAACACGCAGTCGAACCGGGCGGGCGGCATCTTCGATCCGGACAACACGATCTTCCGCGACAATCTCGAGGCATGGTCGAAGGTCGCGAAGCGTCTGTCGATCTGGGACTATGCCATCACGTACACCCGCGAACTCACGGGGCTGCCGCTGCCGAGCGAGTTCTACTACGCGGATTCCTTCCGCGAATGCGCCGTGCGCGGCGTGTTCGGATTCTTCTGGGAGCATGAGTCTCCGCACAAGGCAGACATGTGGGAACTCAAGTACTTCCTTGAGACGAAGCTGATGGAGAACCCGCTTCTGGATTCCGATGAACTCATCTACACGTTCATGCGCGAATACTATGGCGCGGCGGGCGACAAGGTGCTTCAATACCGCCGACTCCTTGACGTAGCCCGGCGCGCGCGCAAGGGTTTCGTATCCTGGTTCCCGGCGCTCTCCAGTTTCAGCTGGGTGACGGAGGATGACATTGCCGCCGGGCAGACGCTTCTGACGGACGCCGAACGCGCCACCAACGGCGAGGAGCCGTTCCAGTCGCGCGTCCGGCGCGTGCGCGTAGGGCTGGACCGACTCGTGTGCCTACGCGCCCGCGCCTCCGGCCGCGCGGACGAACCGGCGGTGCGCGCGGCGGCGGCGCGGCTGCGTGCGTTCTGGCCCGGCTGGATGGACCGCTATCCGAAGAAGGGCCGGCGGTCCGCCGAGGATGAGCTTGTCGCGGCCATCGGTCTGCCGCCGCCCCAAAGGTTCGCGGGCAAGCGCATCTGCGATTTTCCCGTGCAGTTCATAAATCCCGGTTCCGGAAACGAAAAGTCCGTGCGTGTGGTGGACGATCCGGAAAGCGAGGCTGGTCGCGCGATACAGGTTGACGCCGACGGCAGCGACCACTACAACCTGCCCTACACCATCGGTCTTTATGATCAGGTGGCGCGACGGGCGGTGGTGAAGCGTTCCTTCCCGAAACCGCTTTCGGAGGCCGGTTACGCCTGGTACGACATCGGCGAGGCGCAGATGCCCACGAACAGGGCCGTCATCTGGCTCACCGGTACTTGGCAGACCAGTTTGAGTACGCGGGACAAGAAGGAGCTGTATGGACGCCGGTTCTCGATTCATGTCTCGGCAAAATTCACGGGGCGCAAGTACTGTCCGGGAAGCGACGAGCCGAGCCGCATCTGGATCGACCGTGTGGTGCTGGTGGAACAGTGACGCCAATCTGCGATGGCCGGAAACGAGGAAGTCCGAATGGAAACGGAAAACAAAAGGTTGATGTCCCTTGACGCGCTGCGTGGCGCTGACATGCTGTTCATCACGGGGCTATCGTCGCTCATGATCGCGATCTGCCATGCGTTGGGCTGCGACGGTAGCTGGTTCGCGCAGCAGTTTCACCATGTCCAATGGAACGGGCTCCATTTTCAGGATACGATCTTTCCGCTGTTCCTGTTTCTCGCAGGCGTGTCGTTCCCGTTCTCCTGCGCCAAGAGTTTGGAACGCGGGCTGACAAGGGGGCGTGTGGCGCGGAAGGCGTTCCGACGCGCGCTTACGCTCTTTGCCTTCGGCCTCATCTACAATGGCGTGCTGAAAGTAGGATTTGGGGATGTCGTGTGGGGAAGTGTGCTCGGACGCATCGGCATCGCATGGTTTTGCGCCGCGCTCGCCTATCTTTACCTTCCCGGGAAAGCGCGTGTGGCGCTGGCGGTCGCGCTTCTCGTAGGCTATTGGGCGGTGATGGCCTCGCTTGTGGCGCCGGACCATCCGGACGCGCTTTCGCTTTCGCCGGAGGGGAACATCTCGGGTTATCTTGATCGGATTCTTCTTCCGGGTAAGCTGACCGTCCCCGAACTCTACTCGAACCAGGGCATTCTTTCCACCTTGCCGGCGGTTGTCACGGCGCTCCTCGGCATGTTTACGGGAGACTACGTCAGGATGTCGTGCGCGTCGGGCGGACGTAAGGTGGCGGTGCTTCTGGCGGCGGCGGCCTGTCTTGCGCTGGCCGGTCTGCTGGTCGCATTCGGTTTCGGTGCGGGATCCATGCCCCTCAACAAGATCCTGTGGTCCACCTCGTTCACGCTTGTGGTGGGCGGCTATTCCGCGGCGATGTTTGCGCTGTTCTACTGGGTGATCGACGTGAAGGGGTACCGGAAGTGGACGTTCTTTTTCCGCGTAATCGGGATGAACTCAATTACCATCTACATGGCGCAGAAGATTATCCCGTTCCGGAGCATCTCGGCGTTCTTTTTAGAGGGGGCTGGTACCCATCTGCCGAGCGTCTGGGCGGCGGTGCTCATTCAAGCAGGCTATATCGTCGTGTGCTGGCTGTTCCTGCTGTTCCTCTACCGCAAGAACGTGTTCCTGAAGGTGTGACAGGGGGCTTTCGCAAGACGGTCTTTTATTTTTTCGCAAGAGGGGTGTAGATGTAATCAGATTATGATACAATCCTACGCCATCAGACATAGAGGGGAAAATCAGAATGTTAATTGAACCCATAAAGGACTATGCGGCGATGAGTTCCGTCGGCGCGTCGATTCTGTTTGACGAGGCGATGCGCAAACTTTCGAGAGGCGAACGTTTCAACCTCGGCCTCGCTACCGGCAACACGATGATCACGCTCTATGCGGAGCTTGCGGAGAAGTTCAACACCGTCAAGGCCGACCTCTCGCTGCTCTCCACCTGGAACCTTGACGAGTACTCGCTTGATGGCAAGTCGCCGGTTCCGCACGACCATCCACTCTCGTACTGGAAGTACATGCACGAGATGCTCTTCTCGAAGTTTGACCCCGCGCGCGGCTTCCGCGAGGAGAACGCGCACTTCCCGGATCCCGCCTCGCCCGAGACCTACGATCCCGCAATCGCGGCGGCGGGCGGACTCGACCTCCAGCTTCTCGGCATCGGCTTCAACGGCCACATCGCGTTCAACGAGCCGATGAAGGAGGATGAGATTTCCGTGGAGGCGTTCGCCGCGCTGCCCACGCGCGTGCTGCCGCTCTCACAGGAGACGATCATGCAGAATACGCACGTAACGGCGGGCGGCGATTCGTCGCTTGTTCCGCGCTACGCCGCCACGATGGGCATGGCGCCGATCCTCGCCGCGAAGAAGTGTCTGCTGCTCGCGTGCTTTGAGGAACAGACCGCACCGCTAAAGGACATCATCAAGAAAGGGAGTCCTACGCCGTTCCTGCCAGCCTCGTATCTGTGGCGACATCCCGATTTCCGACTGATCTATACGGCGGATAAGATCGAGTTGAAGGTTTGAGAGGTTTGAGAAGTTTGAGAGATTAAGGAGGAGTTAAAATGAAAAAGGAAATGATGATGGCAGCAGGTGCTGCATTGATGTTTGCGGGATGTGTGACGTGTTCGCATCCTGATTCGTCGGAATGGGAGGATGTATTCAATAAGGATCTCTCCAACGCCGAATGCGCCAAACCGGGCTGGGCCTGGGACAAGGACGGCTATCTGACGCCGGGAACGGGCGAGACGCTTTTCAGCAAGAAGGATTACCGGAACTTCGTGCTGGACCTCGCCTACACGATGGATCCCACCGCCAACAGCGGCGTGTTCCTCTACGATACGGATCATCCCAAGTACAAGTTCGAGGTGCAGATCCTCGACGACCTCCATCCTTGCTACTCCAACGAGGTGCCGTACCAGTTCACGGGCGCGATCTACGGGCGCTGTGCCCCCACGAAGATCGCGTCGAAATCGAACGGCGCGCTCAACCGCATGACCTGCTGGTGCGAAGGGCCGCACATTCGCATCGTCGTGAACGGCGAGGAGGTGGTCAATGCCAATCTTACGGACTGGCAGGATCCGCTCTACAACCCGGACGGGACGAAAGTGCCGAAGTGGCATTACGGGTTCCCCGCGCTTGGAACGATCCCGATGCATGGACGCATCGCGCTTCAGGGCATCCATGGCGGCAAGGCCGTCCACTTCAAGTATTTGAAGGTGAAGGAGCTGTAGAGGTTAGTTTCCAGTTTAGAGTTTCCAGTTTGGAGTTAGAAAGGAATAGAGAGATGAAACAGACAATCAACCGTAGAGGATTTATCGGAGCGGGCGCGATGTTCGCCGTCGCCGGCTGCCAGTCATGGAAGGGGGGCGCGCCGGCGATCACCTCCACGCGCAGCCCGAATTCGCTTGTACGCCACCTTTCCATCGGTTGCGGAAACCGCGCGTGGGGCGACATCAAAGAGCTTTGTACGCATCCGTCGGTGGAGATGGCGGCGTTCTGCGATGTGGACGCGAAGTACCTCGCGCAGGCGAAGGCGAAGTTCCCCAAGGCGCGTTTCTACCGCGACTGGCGCGAGATGTTCGAGAAGGAGTTCGACTCCTGCGATTCCGTCTGTGTCGGCGCGCCCGACCACCATCACGTGGCGATGGCCACCGCCGCCCTGAAGGCCGGCAAGCACGTCTATCTTGAGAAGCCGATGGCCAAGACGATGGTCGAGGCGAAGTTCCTGCGTGATGTTGCGGCGAAGGCCGGCGTCGTCACGCAGATGGGCACGCAGTACAACGCCTATGCGGCCGACCGGCAGGTGGTGAGAATGCTCAAGGAGAAGACGCTCGGCCCGGTCGAGCGCGTCTATCTCCACTCCACGCGCAAGGGGCTTTCGCGCCGCCGCCGTCTTCTGCCGAAGCTCGCGCCGGTTCCCGAAAACCTCGACTGGGATCTCTGGCTTGGCAGCGCGGCGGAGCGTCCGTACGCCGAGGGCGTCTATCATCCGCTCATCTGGCGCATCTGGCGTGATCTGGGCAGCGGCTGGATTGGTGACATCGGATGCCACCTCATCGCCGCCGCATGGCGCGGTATGGAGCTGGGTTCCACGCCCGTGAAGTCTGTTTTGGCGGAGACGATCACGGACGCCGAGGACGCCGTGAAGGACAAGGTGTGGCCGACGGCCGCGCATATCATCTTTGAATTTGACGGCGTACCGGCGTCGGACGGCAAGCCGTTCGTGTTCGAGTGGTNNNNATCGACGCCCTCTACGCGAAGACGCCGTGGGGGAAGCGCCCGCACGAAGGTAAGGCCGTGAAGTGCCGCGACGGTTGGATCCTTCAGCCGCATGGTGCGGATTTCGCGTGGGCGGTCCGCAACGACGGTCGCGTCGTGGTGCCGCCGACGGTCGGTCCTGCGCCGACGCACTACCACGAGTTCCTGAATTGCGTGGTGAGGGGCGGTAAGGCCGCGACGGACTTCTCGTGGTCCACCTACATGCGCGAATGCGTGATCGCCGGCGAGATCGCCGAGCGCGTGGTGGGCACGAAGATCACGTGGGACGCGAAGGCCCGCCGCTTCGACAGCGCCGCGGCCAACGCGTTCCTCACGCGCCCCTACCGCAAGGGTTGGGAGATCCCGGGACTGACGGCTGGTGCGTAGTGGTTGGGCGGAAAGGAGAAGCCGTGGACAAGCGCGGGAATTATTCTTTCGGATCATCCCTGCATGTGGTCTTGACGGCGGTGTGTTTGTCTGCCGTTGCGGCGGATGCGGATGTTGTTTCTGGGAATCAAGTCGAGTTCCGCGGTTTTGTCGGGCAAAAGGCCGCGACGTTGCTGGACGGTCGTGTCTATTCGCGATATGCGCGCGAGGACGTGATGGACGAGGCGGTTCACGCCTTCGAGACGCACTACGACGATACGCACAAGAAGGGGCATGGCTACTGGCAGGGCGAGTTCTGGGGCAAGACGATGCTCGGCCATGTTGGCGCGCTGCGTATGACAGGGCGCGAGGATGTCCGCCAATACGTGATCAGCCAGGTGCGTCGTTTGGTTTCCGGATACATGCGTCCGGACGGCTATCTCGGTACCTACGCCGATCCGCAGTTCGTGAAAGGCGGCTGGAACCTCTGGGGGCGCAAGTACACGCTCTGGGCGCTTGTCGAGGCTTACGAGACGACCGGCGAGAAATGGATTCTCGAGGCGGCGGAAAAGACGGCCGACCAGCTGGTCTCGATGCTTGAGGACCTCAAGGTGCCCGTCCGAGAAACGGGCAGCTTCAATGGTATGCCCACGGCCTCGATCCTTTCGCCGATGGCAAGGCTTTACCGCCATGTACGGAAGCCGGCCTACAGGAAATTCATGTCGGTCCTCATCGCCGATTGGGACAGGATAGACCATGCGCCGCCGAATCTGATCGCCAATGCCTATTCCGGGAAGCCCGTGCACGAATGGTATCCGGACCCTGTGCTGTGGGCCAAGAGCTACGAGATGATGAGTTGCTATGAAGGACTCTTGGACTATGCGGCGCTCGCGGGGGACGAGGCCGACTCGTCCGGTGTCCGCGCCGTACCCAAGGAGCGAATGATCGAAGCGGCGTCCCGGTTTGCCGATCTGCTCGTTGCGCACGAGAAGAACGCGCTTGGATGTGTGGGTTACTACGACCATTTCACGCATGCCGCCGCTAATCCGAACGCGACGGTCGAGATGTGCGATGTGGTGTATTGGATGCGGCTCTGCCATGCGCTGTACCGGGCGACGGGTGATGTGAAGCACATTGACCGCGCAGAGGAGGCTTTCCTCAATGCCTTTCTCGCCGGACTGTACAGCTGCGGACGCTGGGGCGCGTATTCCGTCCGTTCGCACGGGACGCGACACGGAACGGCCGGCATGGCGCTCGACATGCGCCATCATACCTGTTGCGTGGACAACTCGCCGCGCGGGTTCTACGATCTGGCGGAACATGCCGTTGTCAAACGCGGCGATGCGATAGAAGTCAACCACTACCTTCCGATGACGGTTCGGAGGAACGACGGCATTGTGGCTGAGATCGAGGGCAACTATCCTGTCGAAGACACTGTGCGCATTGCGATCTCCCTGCCGCACCCGGCCAAAGTGTCGTTTCGGATTCCGGGGTGGTGCGAGGAGATGACGGTCCAATTGACGGGACCGGACGGCACGGCGGACCGTTTGGCTGGGCAGCGGCAAACAAAGACGCAAGGTCGCGTCCTCATGGATTTGCCGGCCGGGACGACCGCGCTTTCGCTTCATTTCTCAATACCGACGAGGGTCGTCAACCGTCCGGAGGTCGGCAGACCGGCATTGCCATCGGGCTACGAGTGCGACGGCAAGGGTCGAGATGGGGCGCTTTTCCTCTTTGAGCTGCCGAATCGGTTCAAGGAAATGAAAGGTCTGGGTCGCAAGAGCAACGCCTTGACGGTGATGCGCGGACCGCTTGTTCTCGCGAAAACGCGCGCCGTCGGTTTGTGTGAGAAGGAGATTTTTGAGACGATTGCCGCGGCCGGGACCAAGGAGACTGCCGCTCGTGGGCTTCAGGTGTCGGCCGCGCCAATTGCGCCGTCGGCATGTTGGGGCGCGTGGAACCTGACGTTTGATCGCGGCGACGCGCGTCAGGTCATCCCGGCTTGCGATTTTGCCTCCGCTGCGCCATCTGATGATTGGCACAATGCGTTCTCGATTTGGTTTGTCGAGCCGGGAACCACATCGACACTATCTGTCTGCCATCCGGCACGAAGGTGGCGAGCCACGAGACGTTTGGTGACTTCTATGGCGACAATTTCTATCCATCCGACCATTTCCCCATAAGGGTGCTTATGGAATGGCCGTAATTCAAAGGAGAAATAATGAGAAGAGTTTTTGTTGGTGGTGTGGTGTTGGTTGCCTGTCTGTCTCTGGCGGGCGCGGAGGCGCTGGTTATCGCCGAGCGCGGCAAGGAGTCGGACTATGCGATTGTCATGCCGGCGAACCCGTCGCCGTCTCACCATTACGCGGCTGTGGAGTTTCGCAACTTCATCGCCGCCGCGACCGGCGAGAAGCTGTCGGTGATCACCCATGCCGCGGCGATGCCGCAGAAGGCGGTGGTCATCGTGGATGCCGACGTTGGCGGTGACGGGGACGGATTCCGCCTGAAGGTCGAAGGCGGTCGCCTGTACATAACGGGCGGCTGCCGCGGTGCGCTCTACGGCGTGTACGAGGTGCTGGAACGGTTCGTCGGATGCCGGTGGTATTCGTCGTGGCGGACGGTTGTGCCGCGCCGCGACCGCATTGAAGTGCCGGCGGATCTGGACGAGACGCAGACGCCGGCGTTCGCCATGCGCGAACCGTACTGGTACGACGTGCTGGAGCATCCCGAGTTCGCGGCGCGGCTTCGCGTGAACAGCCGCTCGTGGCGCCGGCTCGGCGAGAAGTACGGCGGCGATTCGTACCGCTTCGGCGGCGGGCTGGGCAGCTGCCACACGTTCAACACGCTTCTGCCGCCCGAAAAACACTTCGATGCCCACCCCGAATACTTCAGCATGGTGAAGGGACGGCGAATGAAGAATCGCACCCAGCTGTGCCTCACGAACCCCGACGTGCTCCGGATCGTCACCTCCAACGTGCTGGAGCGCATCCGCAAGGATCCCGGCGCGAAGTTCTACGGCGTGAGCCAGAACGACTGGTACAACTTCTGCGAGTGCCCGAACTGCAAGGCGGTGGATGACGAGGAGGGGTCTCATGCCGGCACGGTGATCCGCTTCGTGAACGCCATCGCCGAGGCGGTGGAGAAGGAGTTCCCGAACGCGATCATCGAGACGCTCGCCTACCAGTACACGCGCAAGGCGCCGAAGAAGACAAAGCTCCGCCACAACGTGATACCGTGCCTCTGCACCATCGAGTGCGACTTCGCCCAGCCCATCGACAAGAGTCCGTTCAAGGAGAACATCGCGTTCCGCAAGGACATCGAGGACTGGAGCCGCCTGACCGACTTCCTGTACATCTGGGACTACACCACGGATTTCGCGAACTACACGATGCCGTGGCCGAACGTCTATGCGCTGCAGGGCAACATCCAGTTCTTCCGCCGCAACAAGGTGAAGGCGCTCTTCGAGCAGGGTGCCTATCAGGGGCGGCACGCGGACTTCGCGGAGCTGAAGGCGTGGCTGCTCGCGAAGTGGATGTGGAACCCGGACCTGCCGATGAAAGACCTTTTGGACGATTTCTTCGCCGGCTACTACGGCAAGGCCGCGCCGTTCGTGCGCGACTACTTCGAGGCCATCCACAAGCTGCAGGCGCATTGTTCGTCACATCCGAACAAACCGCTCCTGATATTCGACCCCGTGGGCAGTTCGGTGCTCCCGGACGCATTTCTCGATTTCGCCGAAGGATGCTGGCAGAAGGCGCTTGACGCCGTGAAGGACGATCCGGCCACGTCCTACAACGTGCGCATGGCGAAGTTCTCCTTCGACTACCTGCGGCTGGAGCGCTCACACTGGCTGCTCGACATGAGGGAGTCGAGGCCCGACGTCCCGAGGGTGGATGTCCGGGATCTCGCGCAGTCGCTTCTCGACCGCATGGACGAGGCGAAGGACATCAGGCTCGCGGAAGGTGACCGGTCGGCGCTCGTGAGCGATTGGAAGAAGATCGCCAAGGAGGGGATCTCGCAGCATAGGTCGGGCTGTGGCGAGCTTGAGGAACGCTACATCTCCATCTCGCATCGCGGCAGATGGGGAGACTATGTTGACGATCCGAAGGCCGAGGACGGCAGGGCCTTGAAGCTCTTCAACACGCATTTCGAGTGGTGCGCCACGCTTTCGATGGGCAAGATCGCGTTCGAGCCGGGGAAGAAGTACCGGTTGAGCGCAAGGGTGCGCGTCGAGAAGGAGCGGGACGGCGAGGCGTTCTGGGCGGGCGTGTACAGCAAGGGGGCGTTGCGTGGGCGCGGCGGCATCGAGCCACGCACGAAGGATGTGCCGGACGGCGAATACCGCTGGTATGACGTGTTGACGTGGACTCCTGCTTCCAACGAGTACTTCTGGATGGGGCCAGGCCGCTTTGCTCCGGACGGCATGTCGGCGATCAAAGGCGTGTATCTCGACAAGATCAAGTTTACATTGGTAGAATGAGAGGATGAGAGGAATATAAATGCAGGATTCAAACTGTGATTTAAGTCATCGCGGGTTTCTGAAGTGCTGGATCCAGGATATCGGCGTGACGCGCCAGTACCTCCTCACCCGCGACGCCGCCCTGGGTCCGAAATAGCCCTCTCCGGATGGACAGTTTTCAATGCCACAAAGCCGTCGTCGCGGGAATATGGTATAATGTGCGCATCAATGAATGAACATCTTCTCAATAACGACTATCGTGACATGATAGAGTGCTTGCTGAAAGCTGGGGTTGACTTCATGCTTGTTGGCGGGTATGCTGTCGCACTTCACGGTTGGCCGAGAACGACGTTTGATATAGATTTCTGGATAATGGCAAACCCTGAGAACGCGAAGGCTGTTGTTCAGGCGATAAGGGCATTTGGCGCACCTCTCATGGATCTTACCGAAGCGGATTTTCATAAGCCGGGCATGGTGTTTCAGATTGGCGCGGCGCCACAGCGTATCGATATCATTTCGGCAATTGACGGGCTTGACTATGCCGAGGCCGTTGGTCGCGCCGTGAAGATGAACGTTGATGGACTTGACATAAAGGTGATTTCGCTGGATGACCTTATCGTGAACAAGCGGGCTTCAGGGCGGCCGAAAGATATTGCGGACGCTTTGGCGCTTGAAAAGCTGAAGGCGAGGAACGGCAATGGATAGAACCATCGTCAAGGTGACAACGCTCAAGGAGCAGGACGAGGCGTTCTGCCTTTCGCTTTCCGTTGATGAGCGGTTGAAGGTTCTGGAAGAACTGAACCGCATTGGACGCCGTGCTGCTGGTTATCCAGATGTTCCGCTTGACAGGCAGAGGGTTCACGCCGCCTGATCGCATTCATGGCGAAGGAAGATTTCAAATCGTGAAACTGAAATGAAAGGAACGAGCCAATAAGACGGTGAAACGATAAGGCGGGGGTAACCGCCCCTTGAGGGGGTTCGCGACCTGTAGGGAAGCGAACACGCCGAGCGGAGCGAGAGCCGAGAAATCCGCCAATCCGCCAACTATGGCGGACAATCAATTTGCAATGCTGCAAAGCAGTCGTCGATAGGAATGTAGGAAGTTCAAGGAAGACGATACTTGGCAGAGGAAACGCACCATGCGTTTGCCTCTCTTTGTATTTCTTCCAAGGCTTTTCCTACAGCCCCTATCGAGATACGAAGAGAGGTTTTGTTATACCCTCGAATCGTGTCTGACTTCCGAGCGGCATCAAAAAGGTGCGCCGTTAGGGGATGCCGTAGGACGGGGAACGCACCGAACCGGAACGGCATGAAAAGAGGAATGGCGCGGAGATGAAGAGGTTGATTGCGTGCATGGTCGCGGCGTTCCTTGCGGGAGGGAACGCAATGGAGAACGAAGGAAAAATCGGCAACCTGTCGAAGGCGAGACGCGAAAGGCTCGTCGCCGAGGTGGGCGCGATACGGGCGTATCTGGAGAGGTCGGCCGGTACGGACACGAACGCGACGAGACTTCTCGAATTTGCCGCCGAGCTGGAGAAGGAGGTGCGCGGCAAGAAGTATGGACTTGTATTCGAGGAACATCGGGAGAGGGTGGATGTGGAATTGGAAGAGAACATCCCCGTGTTGCGTGAGTTGAAGGATCGGTTTTTAGCCACAAGAAACACAAAGGGCACGGAGCCGTTGAACTTTCTGATTGAAGGCGACAATCTTGCTGCGCTAAAACTTTTGGAGAAGACGCATCGTGGACGCATTGACCTTATCTACATCGATCCACCGTACAACACCGGTAATAAAGATTTCATGTACAACGATTCCTATGTTGATAAGGCCGACACATTCCGTCATTCAAAATGGCTGTCGTTCATGAAGAAAAGGCTTCGCATTGCTAAATCCCTTTTGAAAAAGGATGGTGTTATTTTCATATCAATAGATAACAATGAAGGGTTTCAATTGAAACTTCTGATGGATGAGATTTTTGGCGAGGAATCGTTTGCCGCAGATTTGCATATTGAGACATCGGCAATTGCCGGGCCAAGAAGATTTGCCGCCGTAAATGGAAGTGTCGTTAAAACAACGGAATTTATCTTTGGATATGTAAACGGGTCTGATACACAAATCATGCGGCATCCAATGCATGATTTTATACCAGGGTTTGACACGCACTATTCACTCTTTTATGATAGTTCGCGTAAGACCTTTGTAAAATTCGTTGATGTGCTGAAGAACAATAAGACAGTACGAGAGGTATTTACTCGCTTGAAGTTACCTATTTCGCTTCGAAATTTGGGCAAGGTACTTTTAATTGATGACAGCATCAAGTCTTGGTTATATAGT
This sequence comes from uncultured bacterium, assembly GCA_902779565.1. Classification (GTDB taxonomy): domain Bacteria; phylum Verrucomicrobiota; class Kiritimatiellia; order RFP12; family UBA1067; genus UBA1731. The sequence continues at coordinate 14,271 of CACZCD010000171.1, forward strand.
GATGCAATTGCCGAGAATCTTTATAGGGAGGGAGGTGCCGCATCTATAACTCTGAGGCAATTGCAAAACCTCGCTGGTGCGAGGTTTTGTGATTGAGGGATGGGGGTGGCGGATGGTGTGGCGGGGGACACAGGGACGTACAGGAGCGAAGACATGGTTGACGAGGTCGAAGCCGGCGCGAAACCGCGCTTTGCGGGCCATTGGCTGACGATCCAGCCCAGCCTCTTCCCCGAATGGGAG
>CACZCD010000172.1 GCA_902779565.1 uncultured bacterium
ATATGTGCAGGTATTGTTATACGTTTATGCTATCATAACGCACAGGAATAATCAAGGCCTGTCCTGTGAAATGCCAGGGCTGTTTCACGAAGGCTGAACTCAAGATGTCCGTGGAGCCGAACGACATCGCGTACCCGACCCGCTCCATCGTGGAGGTCACCTACGCGCCGCGCAAGAGCCGCATCCGCAAGGGACACACCCTGCCGGAGACGAAGGTTGTGTGGTACGACGGCGATCAGCAGCCGCCGGCGGAGATCATGCCGCAGGTGGTGGCGACGCTCACGCAGGTGCCGCTCACGGGATGTCTGCTCATCGGCACGAAGGGCATCATGTGCTCCACCAACGACTACGGACAGGAGGCGCTCATTGCGCTCAACGGCGAGACGAAGGTGCGCAGCACCACGAAGCATCCCGCCTGCAAGGCGCTCGGTTCCTATCTGCCGCGCCGCAAGGAGAAGGGCGAGCTCGGCCAGTATGGCGAGTTCCTCGACGCCATCAAGGGTGAGACGCCGGTCATCGAAGAGACGCATTCCCGCTGCTACGCCGACATCGAGCACTCCGTACCGATGCTGGAGGGCATGCTCGTGGGCTGCATCGCGCAGCGCGTGCCGGGCGTTCTCCAGTGGGACAGCGCGAACCAGGTATTCGTGGGCAACCGCGAGGCGAACACATTCGTGAAGCCATACATCCGTTCGGGCTGGGAGTTTTAACGGTGTTCGGTCGCATCGCCGCGGCATTCGGGCAAGGAGGAGATTGAATGAGATTGTCATCATTCGGTAAGCTTGTCGTTGGCGCCGTTGCGCTGGTGCTGTCGCTGCCGGCGGCGGCTACGGAGTACGTGTATGCCGATCCCGTGTTCTACGTCACGAATCCGACAGGTTCGCTGACGAACGACCTCACAGAGTGTACGTTCACGAAGTCCGTGGGCGGCGCGGTGACGGAATCCTCGTGGAGCGAGTTCGCCGCCGCTACCGCCGGCACGCTGGTGAAGCAGGGGACGGGATGGGTGACGGTCACGAGCAACCTCGGCGCGTTCGCGGGCGAGATCCACGTGGAGGCCGGCGTGTGGGACGTCTGCCACACGAACGGCGTCGGCTCCTACCTCGGCGGCGCCGCGTTTGCGCATGACGGTGCCACCATCGTGATGGAGCGCAAGCCCGAATACATGGGCTGGAAGCCGCCGTACGACAAGGAGATAAACAAAGGTCCGGGCAACACCAAGGCCATCGTCATGGAAGGCGAAGGCGCTGCGGGAATGGGCGGCGCGCTCGTCGCGAAGGGCAGCACGGTCAACGATGATTTCTTTGCCCCGGCCAGATTCCCAACCCTCACGAACGATGCGACGGTCATCATTGATCAGCCAGGGATGATCCTCAACTGGCGGCCGGCGGGCATTTGGAAGCTGAACGGAAAAACGCTTACGGTCAGGGGCGCTGAAGGGCAAACCTGCCCCGTGTTTAAGCACAACAACACAGTGGTGCAGGCGGGCAACATAATCTGCGAGAACGTGGACCATCAGTTCGTGTCGGGTGCCTTGCTGGAGGGAGGGCCGGGATGCACGAATACGCTGGACAAGCAGTCGTTGATCACGTTTCAGAATGTCTATCCAACCGAGGACGGCAATCGGAACTGGACGCTCGACTACAAGGATGCGGCCTACTTTAAGGTCTTTACCGGCAGCTACGACGGCTACGCCTACGAGCCGACGGCGACCAACCGCAAGTACATGGCTTGGTATGGGCCGATCCTGCTGGGTTGCGATATGCGTCTCTACAATGCATCCAGCCTGAATTCCGCAACCTATCCGCATCGGCACCATGTGGGCCTTAATCTGCATGGGCGCATCAGCGGCGACCATGGCATCGGCCCGTATCCGGCCGCCTTGCGCTATATGAGCGACATCACGCTTGGGCTCCACTGCCCCACGAACACGTTCACCGGCGGCGTCACGCTCGGCGAACGCGATACGCTTGTGCTGTGGGCAAGCGGCGCACTTCCGGCGGACGGTGGTGCGGCATCCATCACGAACGGCTCCGTCATGCTTATGGGAGACGGCGCATACAGCCTGCCGGCGCTCGAGATCCACGGCACCGGCTCCGTCTATCAGGCGAGCATCGCGGGCGGAAGCTGGAGCCACGTGCTCAAGACGGGAGAGGGAACGCTCGACTATGATGCCAGTACGGGTGCGGCCACGATTGACGTGCAGGCGGGTACATTGAGGATGGTCTCCGCCAGCCGTAAACACTGGGAAATCTATGCCGGTCTTTCCGAATGGACGAACAGGTCGAATTACACCGCCGCGATGAATAACGGCAGCTACTACGGTCTGTCGTCGATCACCTCGCTTTACGTGCGCGTGGCGGCTTCCCAGAACCAGGGCGACTGGGCAATGGACCACTGGCCTGAAAGCCAGTACCAATATCCTGCCGCCACATGCGGTCTTTCGTACCGGGGCTTCATCTGGAACAATGCGTCTACGAACGAGGTCTGGTCCTTCGTGTCCGTGATGGATAAGGCAGGCAAGATATTGATCGACGACGAGGTAGTTGTGAATCAGACGGTGCGCAACGAGGCGAAGACCGCGAACGCGGTGATCACGCCGGGCGCCCACAAGTTCGAGTTCCGGTACTACAGCACGAGCGGCAACTCCGCCGCGTCCACCGTCACGGTGACCTCTGGCGCCGTGTTCAAGTACATAGACGACGTGCTCTTCGACTACGCGAAGGGGACGTCCCCCTGCTACGCCATAACCGACAACGGCGACGGAACCGTCACCACGAACGGCTGCTGGGTGAGCAAGTTCGGGTTCGGCATCGACCGTCTTGGGCGGCGCTCCCACTTCTACACGGACTACGAGCAGCCGAAGGATCCCGGCGACGGCTCGGTCTTCACCACCGTCACGAACGTGGAGCTTGTGTTCAAGGCGCCGGTTTTCGGTACGATGAAGTTCGCCGCGGGCACCACGCTCGATCTCTGCGGTGCGTCGCTTGCGTACGAGGCGGTGGATGTGGAGGGGCTTCCGGCCGTCACGAACGGCGATCTGAAGGTGACCGGCACATGGACGGCTTCGGCGAACGATGTGGCTGGCGGCGGCGCTTTGCGGTCTTCAGACGCGCTCGTGTTCGGCGAGACGGCGGCGATCTGCGTCACGGAAGACGGGCATCTGCGCAGCTCGCCGGAAGGCGGATGGGTGCTGGCCGAGGCGGAGGGTGGCATTTCGCTTCCGGAAGGCTGGCAGGGTCGCGTGACGCTGCCGAGCGGGAAATATGCGCTCGCGCTTTCGCCCGACGGCAAGAGCCTCATGCTTACGCTGACCAACGGTTTCATGTTCATTGTGCGTTGAGCGCGGTCATAATCATTTGTCGTGCCGGATAGGACCGGCAAGGAGATTAAAATTTTGATGGAGTTTGGTCGCATCGCCGCGGAAGTCGGCGTGAGGGAGCCTCAGGTGGCGGCGGTCGCCCGCCTGCTGGGGGAGGGTAACACGGTTCCGTTCATTGCGCGCTACCGCAAGGAGGCGCACGGAAACCTGGATGAAGTGCAGATTCTCAAGGTGCAGGAGCGCATCGCCTACTATGCGGAGCTGAAGGACCGCAAGGCGACAATCCTGAAGTCCATCGAGGAACAGGGCAAGCTCACGGACGAGCTGCGCGCGAAGATTGAGGCCTGTCAGGTGAAGAGCGCCCTCGAGGATCTCTACCAGCCGTACAAGCCGAAGCGCCGCACGCGCGCGATGGTCGCGAAGGAGAAGGGGCTTGAGCCGCTGGCGGACATCTTGTGGGCGCAGGGCGGCGAGAAGCCGGACGCCGCGGCGGCGGCGTTCGTCGATCCCGCGAAGGGCGTGGAGGACGCGGCGGCGGCGCTGGCGGGCGCGCGCGACATCTGTGCCGAGCGCATTGCGGACATGGCCGACGTGCGCGGGCTGGTGCGCCGCGCCTACGCGACGAAGGCCGTCGTGAAGTCCACCGCCAGTTTGACGAAGCCGAACGAACCGACCAAGTTCGAGCAGTACTACGATTTCGAGGAGCCGATCGCGGAGATTCCGTCGCACCGGTATCTGGCGATCCGACGGGGCGAGAGCGAAGGCGTGCTGTTCGTGCGCCTCGTGGTCGATGCCGCGCCGCTCGTGGAACGCATCGGCGAGCTGGCCGGGGTGAAGGCGTCGAGTCCGCTGGCCGACGAGCTTCAGGCGGCGGCGGCGGACGCGTACAAACGGCTTGTGGCGCCGGCGTGCGAGCTGGACGTGATGATGGAGAAGAAGCAGGCGAGCGACCGTGCGGCGGTGGAGATTTTCGCCGAGAACCTCCGCAACCTGCTGCTCGCTTCGCCGCTCGGCGAACGGAAGGTGCTCGCGATCGATCCTGGCATCCGCACGGGATGCAAGGTCGCCATGCTGGACGCGACGGGGAAGTTTCTCGGCAACACCGTGATTTATCCGATGCAGCGTCCGGACGAGGCGCGCGAGATCATCGCCAAGATCGTCGTGAAGTACAAGCCGGAGGCCGTGGCCGTGGGCAACGGCACGGCGGGGCGCGAGACCGAGGCGTTCGTGCGGACGACGCTCAAGGCGATCCATGCGACGGACGTGATGGTCGTCTCCGTCTCGGAATCGGGCGCGTCCGTGTACAGCGCGAGCGAAATCGCGCGGGACGAGTTTCCGTCGCTGGACCTGACGGTGCGCGGTGCCATCTCGATCGGGCGTCGTCTGCAGGATCCGTTGGCCGAGCTGGTGAAGATCGACCCGAAGGCGATTGGCGTGGGGCAGTACCAGCATGACGTGTTCCAGCCGCTCTTGAGCGCGAAGCTCGACGAAGTGACGGTCAGCTGCGTGAACAAGGTGGGCGTGGAGCTGAACACCGCCTCCGCGCCGCTCCTCACGCGCGTCTCCGGCATCGGCGCGGCGCTCGCGAAGCGCATCGTGGCGTGGCGCAACGAGAACGGCGCGTTCAAGAGCCGTAGCGAACTGAAGAAGGTTTCGGGTCTGGGGCCGAAGGCGTTCGAGCAGTCGGCGGGCTTCCTGCGCATCCGCGGGGCCGCGAATCCGCTGGACGCGTCCGGCGTGCATCCCGAGCGCTATGCGCTCGTGGAGCGGATGGCGGCGGATCTCGGCGTGCAGGTGAAGGATCTCGTACGCAACAGCGCGCTTGTTGACAGGATCGACGTGAAGCGGTACGTCTCGGAGGAGGTCGGCGAGCCGACGCTCAAGGACATCATCGAGGAGCTGAAGAAGCCGGGACGCGATCCGCGCGCCGTCTTCGAGAAGCCGGCGTTCCGCGAGGACGTGATGACGATCGATGACGTGAAGGAGGGGATGGAGCTTGAGGGCGTGGTGACGAACGTCACGGCCTTCGGCGCGTTTGTCGATATCGGCATCCATCAGGACGGGCTTGTGCACGTCTCGGAGATAGCAGACCGCTATGTGCGGGATCCTTCGGAGGTGGTCAAGACGGGCGACCGGATCAAGGTGCGCGTGATCGGCGTTGACAAGGCGCGCAACCGCGTGTCGCTCTCGGCGCGCACGAAGCCGCGTCCGACGTCTGGCGGTCCGCGTCCGTCCGGGCCGAACCGTCCCGGCGGCGGCGATCGCGGTGGCCGTTCCTATTCGAGCGGCTTCTCCTGCAATCCTTTCGCAAATCTTTGAACTGGTAAGTAAGGAGGTTGAAGATGAGGGTCAATAGCATTGCTGCGGTGGAGTTTTTCGCGCTCTACGCTGTCGTATCGTTTTCGTTCGTTGCCGCGGCGCGCGAAAAGCGCGTGAACTTCAGCTGCGACCATGTTCCGGATGCGGAGTATCGCGCCTTCGCCGAGCTGGGCAAGTCGCTGGGCGCGACGCACATCTCGGCCTGCGAGGTGGAGGATAGTCTGTGGCAGTGGGATGCGGCGATGAACCGCAAGGATCCGTACCCGAACTGGTCGATGCATCGTCCGGCGTTGCTGAAGTTCGTGACGCCGGAGCCGCTGAAACCCTATTTCCCCGAGGCGTACACGCGGCGCAACCGCGTGGCGCTCGAAAAGCGCGCAGCGATCCTGAAGGAGCTGGGGCTGAAGGCGCAGTTCGTTGGGATGGAACCGATGTATTGGCCGGAACAGGCGTTTCGCGACCATCCTTCGTGGCGCGGGGCGCGTGTGGATCAGGCGCGCCGGGCGCGTCAGGAGTACTTCAGCCCCTGCCTCGACAATCCCGAGGTGCGGGCGATGTATGTCGAGGCGGTTGCAGAACTGTGCCGCATCTGCCCGTTTGAAAGCTTCCAGCTGCTTACGAACGATTCCGGTTCCGGCATTTGCTGGCACCCCGGCCTCTACTCGGGGCAGAACGGACCGGTGGCCTGCCGTAATCGAGCGATGGCCGATCGCGTGGCGGATTTCCTCTCCATCTTTCAGGAGGGCGCCGCGAAGTGTGGGCTTGAAGCCACCATCGATGTGGCAAAGTTCTCGGAGTCGGATATCCCGGCCATTCTCGCGAAGCTTCGCCCCGGGCAGAGCGTCCGCAACGAAACGGCCACCAGCAAGACGGCCGTCAACATCATCGGCTTTGCCAAGCCGACGATGGACTATACCTTCCCTGTCGCGTGCCTGCCGCGGATGGCGTATATCGCGGAACAGATCCAGAACGCGCAGAGGCAGCCGACAGCCGACGACCGCATTTTCCTGCGTGCACTGGACGAGGTCGATACGCTCGCGCTTCTGAAGCGGTATCTCCATCAACCGATCGGTGACGGCCCCGCCGCGCGCTACGCCGCGCTCGAGAAGGTGGCCGAGGAATTCGTGGGGGCGGCGGATGCCGCTGCGCTCGTGCGCGTCTGGGAGCTGATCGAGCGCGCGGTGGCGGTGCTGGAGCCGATGCGCACCGGCGGCGCCCACCTGATGGTCACCGGCAACGTGCATCAGCGCTGGCTCACGCGTCCGTTCGTTCCTTTCCCGGCGGAATTGACTGCAGAGGAAAAGGACTATTGGCACAATTTCCAGATGCAGGCCCAGACGGACGCCGATTCGTACTGCCTTGTGGACATTGAGGCCAACCGCATGTTCTCGGGCGTGTGTGCGGTGAGACTGGCGGCGGGGCGTGTCATCGTCAGCGTGAACCAGAACATCGACGGGGCGCTCAAGGCGCTTTCGCGCGTGAAGGGAGTCGATGCCGCCGCACAGCGCTATCTGGCCGCGACCAAGCTCAGGCTGCAGCTGTTCCGTGCCATGGTCCAGACAATCTCGCACGCCATCAAGTTTCAGTTCATCATGGACGAGACGGACTTCACGAAGCCGCCGAAAGACACAACGCTTTTCTGCCCTTGGCAGGGAGATCAGAGGTTGAACGACGTGAATATGATCGTGCGCGAGGAGATCGGGAACACGCATGAGATCATCGGGCTTCTGGAGACGGCGGAACAGAAGGGGCTTCGCATCCTCCGCACCTGCG
>CACZCD010000173.1 GCA_902779565.1 uncultured bacterium
ATGAAGTTCGTGGAGCGCTTCTCCAAGACGCATCCGGAATACTTTGCGCTCCGGAAGGACGGTACGCGTTGCTACACCTACACGGGGAGCAAATCCTCGCGTAACGGCTATCCGTGCTTCTCCTCCGGCATCCGCGACGAGATCGTCGAAGAGTGCGTGCGGCGTTTCCGTGAGGGGGCGAAGTATGTGGACATCATGCCGAACGACGCCTTGCCGCGCTGCCTGTGCGAGAAATGCGAGGCGATGTACTCCAAGACGGATTCCAAGTGCTACGCCAGCGAACTGATCTGGGACTACACGCGCTATGTGGCGAACAAGCTCATCGAACGTGGCGTGCCCGGCATCGTCACGCAGATGGCGTATGCGCAGTACCGGCGCATTCCGGATTTCGACATCCCCACGAATGTGTACGTGATGGTCGCGGAGTCTGGGCCCTGGTCTGTCACGAACCCCAAGGAGCTCGCGCGCCAGTACGCCGAGATCCGTGCATGGAACCGGAAGATCGGTCATCCCGTCTGGATCTGGACCTATCCGCACAAGTATGGCCCCACCAACCTTCCGGGTCTGCCGGACGTGGCGCCGCGCGCGTGGGGTACGTACTACAAGGGGCTTGCCGGCGACATCATCGGAACCTTTGCGGAGTCCGAGACGGACCAGTGGATCTACCACTACCTCAACTACTACGTGTTCTCGCGGGTGATGTGGGACGCGAACACCGACATCAATGCCGTGCTGAACGAGCACCATCGGCTGATGTTTGGCGACGGTGCTGCGCCGATGAAGCGTTTCTATGAGTTGCTTGAGGATCGCTGGTTGAACGGAATCGTCGGCAACATCCGCGAGACGGATGCCGGTCCCGTCTCTGCGCCACCGGTGGAAAAAGAGATTTGGTCGACCGTCTATGGTCCGGACACGCGTGCCCAGTTTGACGCACTCCTGCGCGAGGCGGCGGCGGCCGTCGCGCCCGGATCGCTGGAGGCAAAACGCATCGCCTTCTTCCGCCGGGAGTATTTCGACCGTCTGGTGGCAGGGGCGCGGACGAATGATGAAAAGCGCGCGGCGATCAAGGCGCTGTGTTGGAAGGCCGGCGCGAAGGAGCCGATCCTGCTGCGCCCGTTCAAGGTGCGCAAGGGTCACGAGCCAGAGGAGTTCGTGAAGACCGCCGTCACCATCGAGCGCACGGCGACGGATCTTGTGGTGCGCTATGACAGCGAAGACAACCGCATGGATGATCAGGCCGTCGCCGATCGCGCCCATGACGACTTCAACATCTGGCGGGATTCCGGCATCGAGATTGTGTTGAATCCCTCTGCGGACATGAAGACGTACTACCACATCATCGTGAACCTGAAAGGGGTGGTCAGCGACCAGAAGGGCGTAAAGATCGGCATGAAACGCGCGGACAACGACCCAACGTGGGAGTCCGGCGCCACGGCGCAGATCGCGAAGCGTGCGGATGGATGGACGGCAACCGTCAAGATTCCATTGGCGTCGCTGGGCGAGGTGCGCGACGCGTTTCCGGCGGAGTTTGTGCGCAACCGCGTGACGCGATCGGGGAAGGGGCATTGTCTCTACAACTGGAGCCCCTATGCGTTTGGCTTCAACTGTTTGACGGAATTTGGCACCATTATCCTCCGATAGTGCCCGTTAATCATAGAGGGTGCTCTATGAATGATCGTGTGGAGATTCTCTGTGGAACGTGTCCGCGGCACTGTCGGCTTGCGGACGGTTCGACGGGATTCTGCCGCGCACGGAAAGCGGAGGGTGGCCGAGTGATCGCGGCGAACTACGGCAAGATTTCATCGATTGCGCTTGACCCCATCGAGAAGAAGCCGATCGCGTTCTTTCATCCGGGAAGCAACATCCTCTCGGTCGGCTCGTACGGATGCAACCTTCGCTGTCCGTTCTGCCAGAATGACGGAATCTCGCAGCAGGGTGGCGACGCAGTGCCGTGCCAGACGGCGACACCAGTGGAATTGGCCGACCTCGCGATGCGGCTCAAGGACGAGCACGGCAACAGCGGGCTTGCCTACACCTACAACGAGCCGCTGGTCGGTTGGGAATTCGTGCGCGACTGCGCGAAGGAAATCCACGCAAGGGGGATGCTCAACGTCCTCGTGTCGAACGGATGCGCGAGCGAAGAGGTGATTGCGGAACTCGCGCCGCTCATCGACGCGGCGAACATCGACCTCAAGGGGCCGTCGCAGGACTACTACGATTGGGTCGGTGGCGATTTCAAGGCCGTCTGCAAGGCGATTGCGATGCTGCATGAGGCGGGATGCCATGTCGAGGTGACGACGCTCATCGTGCCGGGACGAAACGACAACGACGAAGACATGGACGCGGTCGCCACCTTCATTGCGTCTGTCTCGCCCGACATTCCATTGCATGTCACGCGCTTCTTCCCACGTTGGCGGATGATGGATGCGTCACCGACGCCCATCGCAATCCTCCACCGTTTAGCCGACGTCGCCCGCCGCCACCTCAGCCGCGTCCTTCTCGGCAACTGCTGATCATGTGCTCTCTGCACTCTCTGATATGAGAATCTGTAAAAGCACATTGCCGCGGATCGCGGAATATGCGCGGAGTGGGCGGGTGGTCGCGTTCGACACGGAAACGACTGGCGGCGCCGACTACGACGAGATCTGCCAGATTGCCGCCGCGGAGTATGTGTGCGGGAAGCTGTCGCGCACGCTCGCGCTCTATATCTGCCCGACATGCGAGATGAATCAGTGGGCGGAAGGGGTGCATGGCCTTTCGCTCGATTTTCTGAGCGAGAATGGCATTGCACCGGAAGAGGCGATGCGGCAGTTCTTTGAGTTTGTTGGCGAAAACGCGCTGCTCGTCGCGCACAATGCAGGCTTTGACATGCGGATGTTGCGGCAGGAATGCGCCAAGTTCGATCTCGAGTTTGCGCCGCAAGGCGTGGAGGTCTGCGACACGCTTGCGCTCGCCCGCTATCGGCGGCCCGATCTGGAATGCCATGCGCTCTCGCATCTCATCGATGTACTGGGCATCGAAGCCGTCAACAGCCATGACGCCCTCGACGACACCCTCGCCTGCGCCGGCGTCTTCTTCACGCTTTTACAATAGCGGAGAAAGCACGATAAATCTTATTGTGATAAAATATGCGCATGAAAATCAAAGTGGTACAAGGTGATATTACGACGTTGGCGGTGGATGCCATTGTCAATGCGGCGAATCAGGTGATGTTGGGTGGCGGTGGCGTTGATGGTGCAATCCATCGCGCGGCGGGTGACGAGCTGTATAAGGCGTGCCTCAAGGTGCCGGAGGTGAGACCGGGCGTCCGCTGTCCGACGGGCGAAGCGCGGATCACGCCGGGATTCAATCTGCCCGCGAAGTTTGTCATTCATACCGTCGGCCCGGTCTATCGCGACGGGCAACATGGCGAGCCGGAGAAGCTCGCTGCCTGCTACCGCAACTCGCTTGCGCTCGCCGTGGAGAACGGTTGCCAATCCATTGCCTTTCCCTGCATCTCCACGGGTATCTACGGTTATCCGAAAGAAGAGGCAGCGGCAATCGCCGTGCGTGAGGTGAAGGAATTTTTATCTCGCGCGGAGCCGCAGAGGCGCAGAGAGGGGGATTGTGAGAAGGAGGGGAGTCTTTTATCTCGCGCATCCACCTCCGCGCTTTGCGCTACGGCGGACAAGGAGGACGTAAAGGTCAACGAGGAGATGGAGGTTATCTTCTGTTGCTTCTCTGAGCGGGATGTGAACGTTTATCAGTCAATCGTATGACTAAATTTCTCTCCAATCGTGAGATCTATGAATCTGTCATCTGTGGGATGGTGCCGCAGGTGAGGGAGCGGTTGTGGATTGCGACGGCAGACATCAAGGATATGTATGTCGATTCTGGTGGGCGGGACATGGTACCGTTTCTGGAGGTATTGGATGGGATGGTGAATCGCGGGATTGAGGTGCGGCTCATTCACGCAAAAGATCCGGGGCCGAACTGGAGGGACGACTTCGACCGCTATCCGACCCTTTGGACGGCGATGGAACGGATGCTGTGTCCGCGTGTGCATTTTAAGTGCATCATTGCGGATGGCGTGAAGGCGTATTTTGGCTCGGCGAACCTCACCGGCGCGGGGATGGGCGCGAAGTCGGCGCGCAAGCGCAACTTCGAGAACGGCGTCCTGACAGACGATCCCGCTCTCGTCAGTCCGATCGTCGAACAGTTTGATTCTGTCTGGCGCGGTGGCTTCTGCCGCGATTGCGGTCGCCGCGAACACTGTGGCGACCCGGTGGTTTAAGAGCTGTTGTTCAATGGCGGCGGGTGAGATGATGTCTGGAGACTGACGATATCATGAGGTGGCCGGTCGATGCACGCACGGTCACGGCGACGACGAATGTGGTATAATCCCACCCATGAGAAATAAAGTTTCTATGGGACGCCACATCGTTATGTCATTGGCGTTTTTGTCCGGAATGCTATGCGCCGCCACTCTTCCGACGCCACGCATGGTGCCGGTGGATCCGCTTCTTTCGGAGGTTGACGCCCAAAGTGGGCGGCTGACGTTCTACTATGTGGGGGCGTTGGCTGATGGCGTGGCGGAGTCCGCGCATGAGGTCGTTGCAACGGTGGATGGCGGGAACGCCGTGCGTGCGAAACTGGGAGAAGACCGGCGGGCGACAGTGACGTTCGGTGCGCTCATGGAGGGTGCGCACAACATTGAGGTCGCGTTATCGGCGCCGGGGGGTGCGACGCTCTGCCGTCATCGCTACGGGATTACGGCGCGGACGAAACGTGCGAAAGCGGTTGGTCGGCGTCTCAACAACTTCGTGACGGAGATTCTCGACGTGCCTTTGACGGATGGGGAGGTCTCGTTTGAGAATCCGCGCGAGGGCTGGGTGTTCATCGGTTTCGACAAGCCGTATGCGGCGGCGAAGGCGTATCTGGACGGCGGCGTGGAGCCGGTGGTGGTGTTCCGTCCGGACGAACCTTCCGAGACGATGCGCTGGCTGGAGGAGGGCACGCATAAGGTGAGAGTTACCGACGCGGCGGCGGGTGGACGGTTGGCCATCCGGCTCGTCAAACCGCTCAAGATCACGGCGCGTTCGTTCGCGAAGGAGACGACCGACATCCGTGTGCGGAACCAGGGGTATGGGTTTGATTTCTTCCGCAAGTGGATCTTTGGCTCGTTCAACATTCTTACCATGGGCGGCAACTGGCGGCTTGCCTCCGCGAAGGACCGGATGGCTTGGGGAAACGCGCAGCTTCAGGCGCGCGGAAAGGGATACAAGGCGGCCTCCGACATCCGTCCGGGCAATCTGGAGTTGCGTGCGAGTTTGGAGAAGATGCGCGGCTACGTGACGGGTTCCGCCGCCTACCGCGACGGTCTCCCGCTTGAAGTTGATGAGCACAAGGTGAACGCACCGGCAGAGGAGATGGATGCTTTCGCCGAGGCGACATGGGAGATGGTGGCGGACGGCAAGGGGATGGCGATGTTCGCGGACTACTGCGATCTGCCGGGACAGCCTCTCACCAATCTTCAGTCTCAGGTCTCCGCGCTTTCGGCAGTGATGAACACAGGCAATGGACACGGGATGCTTGTGCCCGAGATGTATCTTGCCACAAAGCGGACGGAGCGCGATGCGGAGGCTGAGGTGGATCGCGTACTGGCGTATGTGGAATCCATACGGCGCGCGATACCGTCGGGCCCCTCGCACATCATCCATCTTTTCGGCGGCTGGCTCACGATCGGCGAATGGAGCAGCGACTCCAGTCCGGAGGCCGATGTCAAGGTGCGCTACGACCGCTATCTCCACCGTCTCGCGACGGATCCCGCGTTCGCGGATGTGGGCGGCGTGGGGATGTCCACGCTCGCGTGCGACGAGGAGATCGCCCGGTGGATGGCGCGGATTGTCCATCACTACTGCATCGAGGGACGCACGGATTCGCTGGCCGAGAAACTGGGCTACCGCTATCGTCCGGAGATTGTGACGAACGGGGATTTCATGGATGGTCTCAAGGGCTGGACCGCCGAACCGGCCGCGCCGGACGCGATAAGGGAGGAGCGGCGCATCGGCTACGGCGGCAAGAAGGGACAGTGCCGCATGGCGCGCAGCGACACGGAGATCGGCGAGCATTTTGCAGTGTTCACGCGAGCGGAGAAAGCGCCCAACCGTCTTTCGCAGCCGATCGGGAATCTCGTTCCCGGTAAGCTCTACATGCTGACGTTCTGCACGGCGGATTACGATGATGTGATTGCGCCGGGCACGCGGGAGGTTGACCGTACGTTCAGCGTGTTGATCGAAGGTGTCGAGACACTGCCGGAACTTTCGTGGGATGTCGTGGTGCCGGACGCCAAGGCGATCCGGAAGGCCCGGAAGGCCGGGCTACCGGTGCATTGCGTCACGGTCACGCACCGGATCGTGTTCCGGGCGCAGGCGGCGACGGGGCGGCTCACGTTTTTCGACTGGAAGGGACCTGCGGAACGTGGCGGTCCGGTGGGTGGGCGGCAATTGCTCAATTTCGTGCGCATCGCGCCCTATTTCCCGATGGCGGACGAGCGCGCGGCTCTGCCGACGCGCGGGATGTGCGGACATCAGGGCGATCCGCAGAACTTTCCGGGGAACACCGTCGAGTCTTTGATGTCGGCGGTCCAGAAGGGCGTGGCGATGGTGGAGTTCGACCTTCAGCGCTGCAAGTCGGGTGAGTTCGTTCTTTTCCATGACGAAACGCTTGGGTGCCTGTTCACCGAAGAGGGGCGCGGGACGGGGCGCATACGGGACTACACGCTCGCCGAGCTGAAGAGCCGGTTTTGGGTGGGGCGCACGAAGAAGTGCCGTCTTGCGACATTCGACGAGGTGCTCGCCGTGTTGCCGCGATCCGACCTGTGGATCAACGTACATTGCTACGTGGGCAAGGGGTACGTGGCGGAGATTGCGCGCAAGATCGTTGCCGATGGGCGCAAGCATCAGGCGTTCGTGTGCGGTTCGTTGGGTCAGATACGCGAGGCGCGCCGGGCGGTGCCGGACATCATGGCGTGCAACATGTCGCGTCCGGGGCCGCGCAACCGCGATTGGACGGAGGAGGAGAACAGGACCTATGCGCTCGACACGGTCACGAACGGCTGCCAGTTCCTCCAGCTCTGCCGCCGCTGGCCGGCGAAGTTCTCGCAGATTGTCCATGATGGGGGCGGCAAGGTGAACTTCTTCCGTTCGGACAGCCCGGACGAGATTGAGGGTCTGCTGTCGGACGGCGTGGATTTCATTCTCACGAACCGTCCAGGCGAGATGGTGCCGCGGTTCCGCGAATGCGTGAAATGAACTGGAGTATCGATGGTTTAAGGAGGGAAAGGATTATGGTTCTGAAGTGGAGTGCAAAGGGAACCCTTGCGCCGCTGGCGGCGGCGTGGTGTTTTGTGGCGTGCGGCGATGGCGTGAGCTTGCGGTGGAGCATGGGCTCGACTACATGAAGCTCGACGTGCGCGAGACAAAGGATGGACATGTCGTGCTCCAGCATGATGCGGACCTCTGGGCGACGATGCGTTGGCGGGAGAAGATCGCAAACCTCACGCTCGCCGAAATCCGCGCGAAGGGACGCTGTCGCACGCGTACCCCGTACACGAACGAAACGATCACAACGCTCCCCGAGGCACTGGAGATCTCGAAGGGAATGCGCAAGGGCGTGTGGATCGACTTCAAGCATTTCACGCCGAATTTCGCGCGGAAGGTGTTCGCGCAGCTTGATGCGGCGGGCTATCCGGATGACCGGATCATCGTCGCGACGTTCACCAAACCCGCGCTCGCCTGGGTGAAGGAGAACCGCCCGAACGTGCGCCGCGTGGCGCATACGAGCATCACGCAGGATGCGGCCGGTTTCCATGTGAACGACGGCAAAGACCGGGTGTACGCGAACGAGAAGGAGGTCGCCGATGCGCTTGACGCGCATGGTCGGGAGCTGGGGCTCTACGGCTTCAACCTGCCCGCGCCGACGTTCCGGGGTCGCAAGGGCTACGACACCTCGCCTGCGCTCATCGCCGACCTGAAGCGGCGTGGGTATTGGACCTCCATCTGGTTCGTTTACAACCCAGAGGCTGGCGCCTTCTACCGCAAGGCCGGCGCAGATGCGTTCGTGACGAACTGCAAAGCGAACACCTTCCCGTCCGCATCGCCGCCTGAGGCGGTCACCCGAAAGGAGGAGCCCCATGCGTTTGCAGGGAAGACGGTCACGGTCTCGAAGGACTTCGGGTTCGATCCCGAGGACTCCACACGGTTCCTAAAGGCGGCGTTGTCAAGCGGGGCGGCGAAGGTGGTCATCGACCGGCAAGCCACCGACTGGGTCTCCACGAGCCTTACGGGCGCGCCGAACCAGACGGTCGTGTTTGAGCCGGGCGTGACGCTGCGCGCGAAGCCGGGGGCCTTCCACGGGCGGGCGGACTGTCTGCTGGTGTATGTGAACGTCTCGAATGTGGTGATTACCGGTTACGGGGCGACGCTCAAGATGGAACGCGCGATCTACGACAAGCCGCCGTACACGAAGAGCGAGCACCGGCACACGCTCAACCTGCGCGGCGTCTCGAACGTCCGCGTGGAGGGGCTCACGTGCACGGAATCCGGCGGCGACGGCATCTTCATCGGCGGCGGACAGCGGAAGGACCATGTCTTTTATCCCCCGACGAACGTCACACTCAAGGACGTGAAGTGCGTGCGCAACTACCGTCAGGGGCTGAGCGTCATCGCTGTGCGCGGGCTTCTTTGCGACAACTGCGACTTCTCGGAAACGGGCGGTACGCCGCCGGAGTCCGGCATCGACTTCGAGCCGAATTGGCCGGACGAGGTATTGCAGGACATCGTCGTACGCAACTGCCGCTTTGAGAACAACAAGGGGCGTGGCTACGAGTTCTATCTCGGAAACCTGAACGCGAAGTCGGCGCCCGTGACGGCGCGCTTCGAGAACTGCGTTACACGCGGAAACGTGAACGGTTTCGAGTACCAGCAGCGTCGGCTCAAGTACAACGATCTGCCCGTCGGCGGACGGGTCGAGCTTGAGGGATGCACGTTCGAACGGTCACGGCATGCGGGGGTGGCAATCCACGACAAGCCGGAAACGTCGGCGGCGATCGTGTTCCGCAACTGCCGGCTGATCGATTGCTGCACCGTATCGACGAACGGGCCGGACGTGACGCTCCAGACGCGGCTGTGGGATACGCCGTTGGTGAAGGGCGTCGATTTCAGCGGGCTGGAGATTCAGCAGCCGTTCCCGCGCCCGAAGTTCTCGCAGCAGGGCGTGGACTGGACGGCGCCAGGCGTTACGGTGCCGCGCCGTGAGACGTTCGACCTCTCGGCGGCGACGGTTGTCGATCCGGCGCCGGGTGAGATGCGTAAGCTGGAGGGGGCCTGCCCGGCCGGACATTTCACTTTGGCCATCTATGTGGAGCGTCCGCGCAAGGTGACGCTTCGTGCGCAGCTACTGCGGCTTTCGAAACGTCCGTTGGTGCCGGCGGGCGTGAAGGTGCTGCGCAACGGGGTTCCATTGAAACGGGTGCGTCTGCCGCCGGTGACGGAGGAAGCGGTGACGCTTTCGTTCACGGCGCCGGCGGCGGGGTTCTACGATCTGGACGTTTCGTCCGGTCGGCATGCGGTGCGGCTCCTTGAGACGGACGTCCCGGTGGCGGTGCGAATCTT
Source organism: uncultured bacterium (assembly GCA_902779565.1). Classification (GTDB taxonomy): domain Bacteria; phylum Verrucomicrobiota; class Kiritimatiellia; order RFP12; family UBA1067; genus UBA1731. The sequence continues at coordinate 9,654 of CACZCD010000173.1, forward strand.
GAAGCAACCGCAGTTCTTCGCATCGCGGCAAGGGTGTGCGTATTTCTGGACGGATGCGCAACAGCCGTTTGCGCTCTTTGCCGGCGCGGATTCCTACGAGAAGGGCGCGGTGAAACTCTTTTCGCCGGCGGGCGTGGAGGCGTGGGCGCGGAATCCGCTCACATCGCTGGAGCGGTATCAGCCCGCAGCCGCCGAGGTGAAGGAGGGACTGTGGCGGATCGAGGTGGCGCGTCCGAAGGGGATGCACCGCACAATCCAGATTGATGTGCCCGGCACTTCGGGGAACGTATTCCTCTCGTCCGACCGCTATTGGCGGTGTGAAAAGTGACATTTCGTCTGCTCCGTGCCAAAGTTGAAACTGGCAGGGGGATGGTGTATAATTCACGGCATGATTCGCACCCCACTAGATAGGCGGAACGTCATCCAATTGAGATCTCATGAGCGTGTGGTGGATTTGAACGGAGCAAAATAGTTATGTCTTTATTCGACAAAAAGTCCGTTTGTGTGGTAGTGGCTGGGCTGTCCCTTGTCGCTGCTGCGCGCGATATCGATGACCAGATTCGCTATACAGCGTATATTCCGTGTCACCACGACGTCCAGATGGAGATGGGGTTCAACCTCTACTCCTGGGGAAAGGGGAAGTACGACTTCAAGACGGGGAAGGCGGCGATTCCATCGCCCGACTACGAGCGGGAGGTCCTGCGCCGGCTTGAGTCGGAAGGGGCGGAGGTGATCGTCAACTACGGCGTCAACCGCAATCGCGTCCTTCTGGCGAAATATCCTCGCGTCGGGCGCGATGGCAAGCCGCTTACGCGTCGTATGGAAGGCGGCCGCGAGGTCCAGATCGTCGATCCGGCTGCGCCGGGCTGCACGGAAGAGATAGCGGCAGGGGCGAAGGCCCTCGCGCAGGCGTATGCCGCGCTCGGTGCGCGGTCGTTCGTCGGGTTCCGCGGACTTGAGGAGGTGCGTCTCTCCTCACGGCCGTCGTTCCGGGAGGCGGAGTATGCGGCCTATCGCGCCTACGCGGGCACGGACGTCCCGTCCGAGGTGAATGACCGCGCGTGCCCAAGCTGGAAGAAACTCAAGGACTTCCCGGCCGACCGCATCGTTGACGACAGCTATCCGCTCCTCAAGTACTACCGCTGGTTCTGGCAGCATGGCGATGGCTGGGCGGGTGCGAACGATGCGGCCAGCGCGGCGTTCACCGAGACGTTCGGGCGCCCCATGATCTCCATGTATGCCCCGGTTCTGCGCATGCCGTATCTCTGGGGAATCGGCGGACACAACTCGCATCTCCACGAATGGATCTACTTGAATCCGATTCCGGCCGTCGCCCGCTACCAGATTGCCGAGATGCAGGCGGCCGGACGTGGCACGGGCGCTGCGGTCATTTCTGGCATAGACGGCATCGTGCGTATGGTTTGGATCCTGCCGAATAAGAAGAAACCGACTGCCATGCCGGACTGGTACAAGGCCCACGAAGGTGTGCAGTTCGCGACGATTCCGCCGGACTGGGCATGCGAAGCGTTCTGGCTGATGTTCTCCCGTCGCACAGAGGGTATCGGACTCTCGGTCGGTCCGGCCGTTTTCGGCCATGAGCCCGGCGAATCCTATTGGGCCCAGAAGACGAATGACGCGACACTCGAATCGCTGCGCGGACTAATGCGTGACGTGGCCGTGCCGCTTGGTCCGCTCTTCCGGAACATGCCCGAGCGCGCGCCCGAGGTGGCGATTCTCGCGAGCCATGCCGCCGTGATCCTCTCTGGGACGGCGCCGTGGGACTGGACAACCGGGACGCGGCGCTTTGGTGCGCTCATGACGTTGGTGAATCTCGATCAGTACGTGCTTTTCGACGAGGAGATCGAGCGTGACGGAATCCCGTCGTCCGTGAAGGCGATTCTCATGCCCGAGTGCGAGGTGCTTACGACGAAGACGGCCGAGAAGCTGCGCGCGTTTCAGGCACGCGGCGGGCGTCTCATCGCCGCGGCGACGCTGGCGCCCGGTCTCAAGGCGGACGCGACGTTGCCGGATTGGTCAGATGTGTATGCTATTATCTCCAAGAGACGTGACAGGGAGGGGACGGAGGCCGATCGCGCCCTGCGTGCGAAGGCGGCCGAGGTGAAGGCGCTTCTGGGCTTCCCGCTCTACGCCGAGACCGACAATGATGCGATTCTCGTTTCTGTGCGCAGTTCTGGTTCGGGCGATGTCGTCTTCGCTGTCAACGACAAGCGCGGCTACGGCGACTATTTCGGCCCGTGGAAGACCGTGCTCGACAAAGGTCTGCCGAATGCCGGCGAGGTGCGCTTGCGCCGGACGGCGAGGGCTGTCTATGACCTCGCGCGCCATGCCCCCGTTCCGTTCTCCTGCACGGACGGCGTTACGCGCATTCCGGTATCTTACGAAACATGCGACGGCAAGGCGCTGCTCGTGACGGCGCGTCCGCTCGCGCCGCTGGCCGTCTCTACGGATGGAAAACAACTTTTCGTTTCCTCTCCCGACAAGGATGTGATGGTGCCGTTCGGCGTTCTTTCCGCGAAAGGCAAACTTGTCGTGAGCGGCATTCTGCGCGAAGGCGCGTGGGTACGT
>CACZCD010000174.1 GCA_902779565.1 uncultured bacterium
AACTGAGGTTTGATATAATTATGCGCAATAGATAAGCATCCCCCGTTCATGGGGTAAAGAAAGGTATTAAATGATGTTCAGAATTCTGACAGGAGCCGCAATCGCGGCGGTATGCATAGTTGCAAATGGCACCGAGCCGCCTGTGCCGCCCGGCACCGGCACGATAGCCCCCGGCATGGGCATGAACGCCGACGGCGCAGGGAGGCAGATGGCCGCACCCAATGCGCATCGTCAAGGCGTAGGGCCTGGGAGGATGAGGAATGGCCGCCGGGGTGGTTCCTCGGCAAACAGGTCGCGTTGGGAGCGGCAGGACAGGGCTCTTCTGGATGCTATTGAGGACGCTGATTCCATCGCGGCGCTTTCCAGACTGATAACGCAAGCAATGAGATCCCGGAACCCCGAAGTGCGGCAGGCGATGGTCGATGCGCTGGCCGACAAGGGGCGTAAAGGTGCGAATGGCCTGGCTTATTTCATCAACGATCCGGATGACGATGTGGCTGAGTCCGCCTTTTCGGCTTGGGTGTCAGCACTGGAGGAACATGGCACTTCCGGACGTGTCGCTGCCATCATTTCTGCCGCCGGAATCATCCAGCAGAATTCTTCACATGGAGGTATGCAAGCTGGGGGTATGCAACCTGGAGGCGTGCAACCTGGGGGTATGCAACCTGGAGGCATGCAAGCGCCCTATGGCGCACCTCCTCCTCCAAGACATTGATCGTTCCTGCATACCCTTGAGGCTGTAGCAGGGTGAGAGATGGGCGGCTTCTCTCATTCGCTGAGGGTGGAGGCGCTCAATCACGGCATTTTAATGTTTCTGCCGCAATGTCAGGTTGCGGGAGTGGCTAAAGGAAAGGTTTTGTCAAGTGAATATTAGAAGGACGAATTCGGGTGTCGGCTATGTGGCCAAACGATCTGGGTCAGCACCAGTCCGGTCAATGCCGATAAGGGCTTCTACAGGGTCACGGCCACGCGCTGATGAGGCGCTGTCAAGGAGACAAGGAGGAAGAGCATGATGAGGAGATCCGTGTTTGTCGCGTCCGCCGTCCTTTGGGCGGGGGCGGCGTGTGCGATGGAGTCCATTGACCTGAACGGGCTTTGGGACTTCCGTCTCGCGAAGGACGCTTCGCTGGAGGAGGTCGCGATGCCGGACTTCAAGCCGGACGGCAAGATGGTCGTTCCCGGCTGCTGGGACGCAATGTCGCACTGGTACAACCAGCGCGGGACGGGTTGCTATCGCCGCTCCTTCACGCTTGCGGGGGATGCCGTCAATGCGTTTCTGGTGGTTGATGGCGTCGGTCTCCGTTCGCGCTACTGGGTGGATGGACGGGAGATCGGTTTCAGCAAGCTTCCGTGGAGCAAGTTCCAGTTCGAGACCGGTCCGCTCAAGGCGGGGCGGCATGAAATCGTTTGCGCGGTGGATTCCATCGTGGACAATTCCAAGGTGAAGCTCTTCTGGAACTTCTACGACTTCTATCCGTTCGGCGGATTCCATCACGGCGTGCGGCTCGATGTGCAGCGGTTCGTGGTGGAGCCGAGGCGGGTTGTGGTGCGCACGCGCGATTTCAAGACGGGACTTGTGGAGCTTGAAGTGCAGTTTGCCGGTGAAGGGCTGTCGGACTTCACGGCTGCGGTTTCGTTCGACGGCGGCGCGGCGCGTCAAGTGGCGTTCAAGGGAGGCCGTGCGCAGATGACGGTGCCAAACTTCCGCCTTTGGTCGCCTGCTGCGCCGAATCTCCATGCCGTCACCGTGTCGCTTCCGTCGCTCGATCACGCAGCGGGCGCGTCGGCGCGTTTTGGTGTGCGTCAGGTCGGCACCGCCAACGGACGCATCACACTCAACGGCGAACCGGTGTACCTCAAGGGCGTGAACCGGCACGAGTCGCATTACGAGTTCGGCGCCACGACGCCCGTGCAGCTGATGTATGAGGATATCCAAAACCTCAAGGATCTCGGCGGCAATTTCATCCGGGGAAGCCACTATGCGCAGTGCGAGGCGTTCCTCAACCTTTGCGACGAGCTGGGCGTGATGGTGTGGGAGGAGTCGCTGGGATGGGGGAACAAGGCGAAGCAGCTTGAGGATCCGGAGTTTTGTGATCTTCAGGAGGAGGAGACGCGTCTGATGGTGCGCAACTCCATCAACCATCCCTGCGTGATCATCAGCGCGTTCCTGAACGAACCCGATTCCAATCTGCGTTCCTGCCTGACGCTTGTGGATCGCCTGATCGGCGTCATCCGCGCCGAGGATACGGGGCACCTCGTGACGTTTGCGTGCCACCGCAATGACAAGGACATCTGCCATACGAACACGGACATCATCGCCTATAACACCTATCCCTGCTGGTACAGCCACGAACTGAAGACCGGCACCGCCGAGGAGATGCGCAGCAACATCCGCCAATGCCATACCGACATCGTGAAGTATTTCCGCGAGCGGTACCAGGACGGGCGGCCGATCATCGTGAGCGAGACGGGCGTGAAGGCCGACTACGGTGTGCGCGATCCGCGCGGCAAGGCGCAGTACACCGAGGATTTCCAGGAGGAGTACGAGCGCATCATGCTGGAGGAGATCTTCGCGAACCGGGAAATCGCGGGCATCGCCATCTGGCAGTTCACCGACGCGAAGACGTACACGCGCACGCAAGGTCTGCGGAACCGTTCCTACGGTGTGAACACGGGAGGACTCTACGACCTCTATCGCCGACCCAAACTTGTGGTGGAATCCATCCGGAAGCTCTTTCAGGAGAAGAGCGAGAGAGAATAGGTTGGTTTGAGGTTTGAAGTCTGGAGTTTGAAGTTTTGGGGGTTGAGAGCGTTTTTTTTGAGGGATGGAAATAATATTTTTACCCCATTGCGTGCGATGGAGGCGTGTGCTATAATATGCGGCGAACTCAAAGGTAGGCTGCCATAAAAAAGGAGTTGCGATGAACAGAAAAAGCAAAAGAGGCATATCATACCTCGAATATGCGCTTCTCGCTGCACTCGTCGGCATCGTCGGTGCCGTAGGCGTTATGAAGTATGGCAAGGCCATAAGTGAATTCTTCAATGCACTCGGCTCCAAAACTGCCGAAGTGACGCCTAGTACGAAGTGATAGGGCGGATGGTAACTGATAGACGAGGAAGCCGGAAATCAGTTGTCACGAATTTCATGTGGGTCGGGTGGCCCACAAACAGAGAAACAAGAAAACAAAGGAAAAGACCATGCAGAGGAAGTTCGGTTCCCGCAAGGGTGCAACATTCATCGAGTACGCGCTTCTGGCGGGGCTCGTGGCGATTATCGTCGCGGCGGCGGCGATGATCTTTGGTGACGACCTGAGGAGCCTCTTCACCGAGGAGAGCAAGCAGACCGAGAGCGTCACGAAGGGTGTGCAGGGCGTTGATCTAAAATCAACGTTTGAAAGCAAGGAAAAGAAGCCCGAAGGCAATTAACGTCCAGTATGTGGGGCAGGAAAATCAGGCGGCGACTCGTGTCGGAACGCGCGAGCGTGTACCTTGAGTATGCGCTCGTCACATGCGTTACGCTCGGGATTGCCGCCGCGCTTCTTAACCCTGACAGCTGGTTCTTCAAGGGGCTGGGGCTTGACTATGCCTACCGCGAGGTGCTGATCAAGCTCCCGATATTCTGATGCCGATCGTCTGGATCGCGCTGCCGTTCATCCTTGCGTTCGCCTGCTACGGCGAGATCAAGGAGAGGCGCATCCCGAACTGGCTGACGCTGGGCGGGATTGTGCTTGGTATTGGCGCTGCCGCGATAGAGGGCAACCTGGAGGGTCTGAAGGATTCTTTGCTGGGGCTTGCCATAGCGGGAGGGATATTCCTCCCGTTTTGTCTTCTCGGCGTGGTGGGCGGCGGCGACATGAAGCTGATGGCGGCGGTCGGCGCGATAACCGGCTGGCCGATGGTTCTCAGGGTGCTGTGCAACACATGTATCGCAGGCGGAGTGATCTCCGTGGCAATCATGGCGTGGCACGGGGTGCTCCTGACAACTCTTGCGAACGTCTTCCGCATCATGGTGGGGATGCAGCGAAGGGCGCCGGGTCTGAGGAACCCGCCGATGGTGCCGTATGCGCTCGCAATAACGATCGGCACGCTGATAGCGGTGTTCTTGCAGGAGTTTTAGTTTGGAAGTTTGGAGGCTTGGAAGTTTGGAAGTTTAGAGGATGCATTTAGCCCAGCTGAAATCACTAACCACTAGCAACTAGCGATTGATTACATGTTCAGGTGGCTGACGAGGAAAGACGGGGCGCGGATGGAGCGCGCAAAGCGGCGGCTGAAGTCGCCGCGTGGATCGGTCTTTACTGAGTTTGCCCTTGTCGCGCCTATCTTGGTACTCATCTGCAGCGCGTTGATCGAGATCGTTGGGTTCTGGGATGCGCAGGTGATGGCGAACCATGCCGCGTGGACGGTGGGGCGTATCGTGATGGTGCGAGGGTCGGACGGGCTTGCCTTCTCAAAGAATCTTGACAAGAAGTCGAAGACCGGCATCGCGGGCAGCGACATGCCGGATGCGCTCAAGAAAGCGCTCGCAGACCTTGACAAGTACATCCAGGGCGCGAACAAGTTCAACAACCGCGGCAACGTCGCGACGCTCTTCCTGATGTCCACATGCGGCATCGGCTATTTCGGGAAGTCCCCCGGCGATACGCTCAATGACCTGTTCAAGGATCTATGCACGGCGGGCGTGAAGGCGATCACAGAAGGCATCCCTACATGGATATCGGAGGCGATATCTGACATAAAGATTCCGGGGATAGGCGGCGGGGAGAGCGCCATTGAGGAGTTTGTGCAGAATATGCTGAACGAGCTGCTGAGCGAATTGACGAAGGCCATCCTCAAGCCGCTAGCCGAGGCTCTGGAGCGCCTTCTGAAAGCGGCGTTCGATCGGATAATGAAGGTGATCGACATTGACAGTCTCTTCGACGGCACGGGCGATGCGGCATACGTCGCGCGGCATCTGTACGGGGCGGCGTCCCGCATCGCGCGGGCAAAAGAAAAGGCCGGTCAGGACGTACTGACGGTGAGGGACATGGAAGACGCCAAGAACAACGCCTATGTGTTCGCCAAGGTGAGCGACCTAAAGAGGCTCACGTATCCGCAGTGCATTGACGCGGGTGCGGGGAGCGACGGCTACTTCGTGTCAAACCCGAGCGGTTGGCCGCCGAACAACAACGCTCTTGGGTTGGTGCATGTGGAGATCGCCTGGCCGTACGAGGCCAGCTGGATGTTCCCGGTGGTGTCAGGGTACGGCACGGCCTCCAAGCCACCCGTGGCGAAGGGGCACAGCATGGTGTTCCAACAGCCGAACATCGTGAACGCGAACCTCTACTCCGAGGGCGCCACGGGGTATGAGCCAGGCGCGTACACGAACAGCACCCTGCCAAAGGCGCTGGAGGATCTCGCAAATGAGATGAAGGCGTACCTAAGGTGCGTAAAGTTCTGCATGCAGTATAGGATATGCGAGGAGAAGGTTACCCTCCATGATGGCGATTGGAGCTGGGAGTCATGGACGGACTGGAAGGACTGCCCGGAGTTGATGGAAGTGTTTGGCGTAAAGCGCATCCCGGCAGACGGCGATTATGCGGAAACATGGGAGAGGCTGACGGGCAAAAGCAGCCAGCGCCCGACGTGGAAGTCGATTGAGGATCACTTCGAGCCGGAGTACTACCATTCCCACGAATACTTCTACTGGGACGGATGGACGCATAGGCGTTACAGCGCCGGACTGTGCTCCTGCAGCGGCGATTCGACGCTTGGCTTGTGGTACGATCAGCAGGCTTTCTATTGTTACGTGAGCGACCGCCGCAACATGTTCAACATGACCGCCAAGAGCTTCAACAAGATCCGGGACAAGTACAAAGACGATCTTAAGAATCTGAGCAAGAATCTCGCGAAGAAAAACAACCTGTACAACAAGGTAAAGGCATTCGCGGACAACAACAAGGTGAATGTGCGCAACATCGCAAAATGGCAGAAAGGCCTCAACTTCAACGAATGGGTGAGCCAGGACAAGGATGTACACAAAATGGCGACGTTGGCCGACGGCTCGTTCAAGGAGCTGGTGAAGTTCATCCATAAAGAGCTGAGCGAGATAGGCGATATCCTCGACGGCACGGCGCACTATGCCGGCAACCCAGAAGATCCCGTGCTGGATCCGGACGACGAGGAGGTGGCGAGGGATCCTGAAAAGGCGGAGGCGAAGGCGCGCGAAAAATGGAAAACGATGAGGGAGAACCTTCGGAAGAAACTCAAGGAGGTGGAGTCTGCGGCGAGGGACCTGAACAGAGAGTGGAGCAACTACAAGTCCGCGGCCGACGCGCTCATTGAGAATCGCACCAAGTGTCCCAACGAGTATTTTGCGGAGGCCTGCATAAAGACGATGATCTCGAAGGGCGACGCGGGAATCCTCGACAGCGACAGGTCCGGCAGCTTCAGTCTTAGCGCTGGGTCGATGCCGTATGACATTGGCGCCGGGACGCGCAACATGCTGGAACGAGTGAAGAAGTACCAGAAAATGGTGAACGCTGCCTACGAACGGGAAGTGGAGTACGGCGTGCTGCTGGGGCTGCAGAGCGCCGGTGAGGCGAAGCGCGACGGCAAGTCGCCCGACCAAATCGTTGATGAGGGCGGCACCATTGACCAGGATGACCCTGGCTCGCTCTCGCCGGGAAGCGACCACGGCGACATCATTGACAAGGATCACCAGTCGTACGATGGAGGCAAGTGGAGATGGAATTGATCCGCAAGATGAGAGAGAGGATCGCCTCAGAGAACGGTAGCGTCGGCGTGGTGGTGGCGCTGGTCATCTTCCTCGTGATGGGGATGCTTACGATGACATGGAACACCGCGGAGATATCGAAGACGAAGATGCGCCTGCAGAACGCGGCGGACTCTGCGGCGCTTGCGCATGCGATATGGCAGGCGCGTGGGATGAACGTCGTGCAGAACATCAACGACGAGATGTACGAGGGTCTTTCGCTCGCCTGCAGGCTGAGAAAATATGCCGAGGGCTTCGAGACCGCCGCGCAGTTCGCCGAAATGTTCGCGAACGTACCGTACGTCGGATGGGTGTTCAAGGGGATCGCCATCGCGATGCACGTGCTCGGTTTGCTTACGGGCGGGTCGGCAGGATGGATGGCCGCGCGGATATGCAAGTACTTCCTGAAGATAATAGCGGGTATGTACGTGTATACGTCATCGATCCTGGGACTGTGGAATGCGCAGCAACTTGCCGCGCAGAACGAGGCGGACCCACTCGCGAGGCTGGGATCGTCATCGTCGCTGGACTATGGGGATTGGCATTTCGGAATATACGCGCTGGGGATGTCGTATCCGTTCAAGGATGCATTCCTGCTGCCGCTCGAGGAGAGCGGAAAGGACGAGGTGAAGAAGGAGCAGCCGTGGAAGGCGCTCTACAAGATCACCGGCGCCGGCGAGGCGTGGGAGATCAAGCCGTACGTGTCGAAGCGCGGCGACAAGGAGGGGATCAAGGTGACGAAGGAGAAGAAGGACGGCAAGGAGACGACGAAGGTGGACGAAAACGGCGTTCTGCCCGGACCGACCGTGTGGCTCTCCTTCAAGCTGGGAGGGAACATCCACACGTTGCCGATCGACGGGTTCTGGAACACGGACGACAGCAAGCGCAAGACGCACAAGATTCCGTTCTTCGCGGTGGCGGCGGCGCAGTGCATCACCGGCGACGTGATACCGCACTCGAAGAAGACCGAAAAGGGCGTGGTGAACCAGCGCCCGTCCGGGTTCGGCGCGGGAGCGACGGCGAAGCTTGTGCCGGTTTCGCAGATGTTCTACAGCTGGAAGAAGGGAAGCGGCTACGCCGTCGATGCGATAATTTACCATTAGCGGTCGGCGAAGAGGTGGAAATGAAGAGCGAAGACGACATATTGAGGCGGCTGAAGAGACGGCTGATGAGCGCACGCGCGAGCGTGATGCTCGAGTTCGCCTTTGTCGTGCCGCTCGCCATGACCATGTTCGTATTCGCCGCCGACTTCACCCGCATCCTGCGCACCGAGCAGCAGCTTGAGATCGCCACCCGCCTCGCCGCGGACGTGGAGTCGCATATGGCGAACTACTACGGAGACCCCAGCACGAACAAGTGCCCCTGCTCCGCCACAAAGAACGTCGCCAAGGGCTATCTCGTGGACTTCGCACACGTCGTCAAGGGTACGGGCAAGGTCTACATAAAGGGCGATTGCATGGCGGTGAGCAACCCGCTTACGTTCGTGCTGACATGGGTGGCAAAGACTATGAGCGGCAACCCGCCCGGTGCCGAAAAAAACATGTTCCTGAAGATGGTGGCCAAGATATTCGGCAAGCTAATGGACTTCATCACCTTCGGCACCTTCAACTACCTGACCGACGTGGTGCCACACGACCGGCAGGTGAAGATCACGACGGCGGCGTACATACCGACAATCCTGCCGATCGAGGCCTATTCGTTCTTCTCGCTGCCGAAACGCGGCGGCGGAGGGAACGGCGACATCGGCGTGGGGCAGTTCGCCTATGACCTTGAGGGCGGCAGCGTGACGACGGCGTGGAACCTGACGGTCAACCCCAAGCGCCGGCACCGCGTCTATTGCTACATGCCGGTGATCGACTCCGTACCGATAGCGCCCATGACGTACATAAGGGTGTTCAAGAGCTGGTGCGCGAAACAGAAATTCCTGAAAGGGCTGCTGGAATGAAGGACAGGGTCATACGCACAGTTCTTTCCGTGGCGATAGTCGTGGCCAGCGTGCTCGCCGTCCGCTGGACGATCCGCACCGCGATGACGCGCGCGTACAAGGCGGAGCGCGACGTTGGCGAGGCGGAGATGCCCGTGGTGCCGGCACGCAGGTACTATTCGCTCGCCGCCATCACGCCCAAAGAGCTGCACGTGAACCTCGCCGGGCTTGCGGTGAATCGCCGTGCGGAGAGGCTTAACCTCCCGTATTCCCTGGCGGTGGAAGTGGCGGACGAGAAGGCGACGAGCGCGGGATGGGAGCGGATGGACAACCCGAACGCCCTCACGTTCAAGAACCTCTCCGGCATGGAGCGGATGTACAAGACGCCGACCGGGGCGTTTGTGCTGAGGGAGATTCGGCCTGTCAAGGACAACGATTCGATCATGGACGACATCGTGCTGCCGGCCGAGATGATTCCGGAGAGCACCGAGCAGACCACGCCCGACGCCCTTGCGCGCCGTTCTGCGCAGAGGGTGAAGGATCTGATGCCGAGCGTGATCCGCGATGTTGTGATCGGAAGCCCGCTTCTCACCGAGCTGATCGAGCGCGGCGGCGGCGCTGCGTTCATCGTCCACTGCGTGGTGGATATGCCCGTGGACGGCGCCCTGGACGCAATAGCGAAGGCGGCGGAAAGGGCGGGTTGGGAAAAGAACAGGTTCGCGCAGGGCGGTGCGTTCGCGTTCAACCATGTGAAGCGCAACCTGACGTTCTACCACGAAGCGATCCCGCGATCCAACGGCGGGTGCGACGTGAACTATCGATTCACAGACGATGAAGTTTACATCTCAACGAAAGGAAAAGCAAAATGAAAACTGACAACCACACGAAGCTTGCCGTTGTCGCGGCAGTGCTCGTAGGTCTGTTCGCGGTGGTGGCCGTGAACAAGTACATCGCCAACCGAACGTCCGTCGCGCCGACGCCCAAGGCGTCGATCCTCGTGGCGACCATGGAGATCAAGGAAGGTACGGAGATAGGAGAGGAGATGCTCGGGTCTGCGGAGATTCCGATCGACTCGCTCTCCAACATGCATATCGTCCTTCCGTCGAAGAGCGATCCCGGATACCAGAAGTCGTTCTCCGACGTGCTGGAGAAGGTCGTGAAGCGCAAGACCAAGAGACTGATCGGGGCGAAGACGCCGATCTTCTGGATCGACATCGAGACGGAGCCGAAGACACCGTTCGCGGACCTCATTGCGGACGGATGCCGCGCCGTGACGGTCCCGGTTGACTCCGTTAGCTCGGTGTGCGGCTTCATCAACCCGGGCAGCAGGATCGACGTGGTGCTGACCGCGACGGAGGAGGGGCTCGGGCTCGTCACGGGCCAGGCGGCGAAGGAGACTGGGTCGCGAATCGTCTCCAGCGTGATACTGCAGAACGTCCCCGTCATCGCGACTGACCGCGACTACGACCTCCAGAGCGATACGTCCGGCTACGGCACGATGACGCTGTCGCTTCCGACGAAGGCGGCGATCATGCTCGTGCAGGCGCGCACGATGGGGCAGATCACGTATCTGCTCAGGAACATGCGCGACACGAAGACGACGCAGGACCGCACCGGCGTGACTGTCGCGCCTGGCAGCTCGTTCGGCGAGACCGTGAAGGCGTTTCAGTAGTCGTTAGTTGTTAGTCGTTAGTCATTAGTGAAAAGGAGGAGGCGGAAAATGAGAGCTGGTAAAACATTTGTGATCGCGGGTGCGGCGCTGCTTGCCGCGTTTGCGTCGGATGCGGCGGTTGGCCGCAAGCTCCCGGAAATGACGGTCGTGGAGAGCGAGACCGTC
>CACZCD010000175.1 GCA_902779565.1 uncultured bacterium
GTACCCTACGCCCCAGACGACGGTGTTCGTGTGGGCGCTCACGCGCAGGCGCAGGAACCCATCTCCGTCCAGCTTCCCCTTCACCGTGAACGGATTGCCGGCGGCGAGTTCCGCCTCGCCCTTCCCGATCTTCTTCGGGCCGAAGTTGTCGAGCGACCACTTGGCGCGGCCAGACGGCATCAACGCGCCTTTGTCGTCTTTCACCGTGACGGTGAAGGTGGCCTCCTCCCCGGCTTTGTACAGGGCATTGACATGGTCCTGGGTTACCTCAATCTTGGCGGCGGAAGCCGCGCCCGCCACACACGCGGCGGCGAAAGCAAGGACAAGTATTCTTTTCATGCCGCGGATTATACCACAAACGCCGCGTTATTTCTCCAACTCCACAAGTGTCTCGAACCGCGCCGTGCGCGGGAAGAGATCGAAGAGCCGCACGCGCCGGATGCGGTACGTCTTCGCCAGCACCTGCAGATCGCGCGCGAGCGTCGCCGGATCGCACGAAACGTAGAAGAGTCGCTTCGCGCGCGAATTGGCGAGGAACGCGGGGACGTTCCGCTCCATGCCGCCGCGCGGCGGATCAACGATCACGGTCGTGCGGTCTCCGATCCGGATGCGCGAGGTGCTGCCGCCCACGCGCTCGCAGAAGAAGTTCGCGGCGATGCCGGCGGCCTTGGCGTTCTCCTTTGCCGCCGCGACGGCGCGCCGCCCGCTCTCCACGCCCACGAGACGCGGCTGGGAACGGAGTCCGCGTCCGCGCACGCCGTTCACGCAGCAAAGCCCGAACACGCCGACGCCGCAGTAGAGATCCACGACATCCGGCGAAAGCTCCACGCCGTCCGCGTAGGCCTCGACGACGGCCCGGACGAGCCGGTCGCCGACTTCCGGATTCACCTGATAGAAGCCGTCCGCCGCCACGCGGAAGCGAAGCCCCGCCGTGCGCTCGGTGAAGAACAGGTCCGGCGGCGGATCGCCGAGCCACCAGCGCACGCCGTCATCCAACGACCAGCGCACCGTGACCGTGGCGCTTGCCCGCGCCTCGCGCCGGATGTTCCGCGATCCCTGCGTCAGCAGCGAGAGAACGCCCGTCCGAACCGCGGGGAGCGCCTGGTTGATTTCCTTGCAGGCCAACGGATCCGAGGTGACATCCACGACCTCGTGCGACTGCTCGCGCTGATAGCCGATCTTCCAGCCGTTCCGCTCAGGCTGCACATGGTACGTGACCTTGTTGCGGTAGGCGGTGCTGCGTCCGGCGACGACTTCGATATGTTGGTAGGACTGGCCGATACGCTCCAGAAAGTTTCCGAGCTGCTCCTCCTTGAACCGGAGTTCGGCGGCGTAGTTCACGTCGGCATACACCATGCCGGGCACGATCGGCGCATCGGCCGGCGCGACGGCGCCGAGCGGACGGATCCGGTCGGGCGACGCCTCGACCAGCTCCGTGCAGACGGCGCGGACGAAGCTCTTCCGCGTATCCACGAGTTCGGCACGCACCGTCTCGCCGGCGAACGCGCCCGGCACGAAGCAGACGCGTCCATCACCGAGACGACCGAGCCCGTCGCCGCCATAGACGTTCTTCTCGATCTTCAGCGTGACTGTCATGGGCGCATCAGCTGTTGATGATGAGCGCCATGAACGTCAGCTCCGTGTCACCCTTGTTCTCCACGCCATGCGAAGAGCCGTCCGGCGTCCAGGTGACGTCGCCGGGCTTCACGGTGCGGACAACGCCGTTGTCGCTGTACTCGCCCTCGCCCGTGAGAAAGTAGTAAACCTCGCCGTTGCCCTCGTGCTTGTGGTACGGCACGGCGGAGTGCGGCGGCACGATCACCCGCGCGTACAGGCCGAGCTTATCCTTCATGATGTCGGCACCGACAAGCTTCTCCAACGTAACGTCACCCATCTTGGCTATTTCCATTTTGTTATCTCCTTTCGTTCTTTGAAAACCGGTAGGCCGATCGCCGTTCGGACGAATCCAAGCCCTTTGCCCGTGAAGTATATCATAAATCCAGACGAAAAGAGCAGCGCCCGTGAAAAGCGGAAGATCAGTGCTGGCCGGCGGCGATCAACGCCTGGCGGAACGCCGCCGCAAGATCCGCCTCATCCATGTCCGCCTCCAGAAAACGCATGCCGCCATCCGCGTAACGCGCCACGTCCAATCCCGGAATCGAGATCTCGCGCGTCTCCTTCGCGTTGACGCACCAGTACGCGATGCCGGCCTTCCCCTTCCGCGTGTAGGAAAAGGCGCGGAACGGCCTTTCCGCATCCTTCGTAACCAGTCGCCACTCGACAGGATCCGGCCGCGTCGCATCAAAGTCAACCGGCCAAAGGAACCATTCGCGGTTCGGATCCTGGAGCATCTTCCGCTGGTCCGCCGTGAGATGCCCGCCCAGCTTCACATCCTCCCAACGTCGGATTGCCGTGAAAATCTCGGCGTTGCGCGGGTGTTTCGCCGCCGCGTCCGGCTGAACCTGCATCGAAAGCGGTGCGTTCCAGGCCGCCGCCTTGCAGGCGACGAACGTGTACATGTCCGGCTGCGTGCCCACCGTCACATCGACGGGATTGTTGTCCACGATGCCCGACGCCGCCCCATGCTTTGCGAGCCGCGAATCCGGCAGACGGAAGGAGAGCCATCCGAAGTTGACGGACGAGAAGTCGTCCGCATCCTGCCGGGCCGTCCGCAGCACGTACTTCCGCATCGATTCGCGCGTGCGCTCCGGCGGAAACGTGTCGAACGCGTTTCCGCGCGTGATGAGGTGCCATCCGAAATGGCTCTTCAACGCGCCCTCGTTGGCGAACGGCTTGTGTTGGAAGCGGTTGTCCACCCGCATCTGCGCACGCGGCACCTGATACCAGAACGGCATCGGCACGTCCTCCGCGCCGTCGTAGTAGATCATGCGGAAGTCGCAGCCATCGACGATTCCCGCGAGCCGCGCGGCGATCTCGTCGGCGATCTCCGTCTCCTGGTCAACGACGATGAAGATCGGCCAGTCGTCCACCTTCACGAGCCGGCCGTACTCGCCGCGCGCGTGCGCCGCCGCCCGCGATCCGAACAGACCGCGCCGGCAGCCGGTCAGCCGGTAGGGCTCTTTCGTCTCGATTCCGTCGAACGAGACGACTTCGCGCCCGAGCCACACGAGCCGACGCCCATTCTCGCGCCAAAGGCGCGCCGGGTTCCCCTGCACCGCAATGACGTCATCGTCTGAGCCGATGTCCTTCGCGAGCACGATCTCAAACGCCGTTGACATGCGCGGATCGGCGAGCTCCACGACATACGGATCGTTGGTGGAGACCTTGTTGTAGTGGATGTGGAGCCCCGGCACCATGCCGGCCGCGCGGATGCGGTCGGCGATGTCCTTCAGGTCCGCCAGTCCGTTCGGATAGGTTTTCCGCCAACGGTAGTGTCCGCAGGACTGCGCAAACGCCGTGTAGGAAATGACCATCATCCGCAACCCAGCCTGCCGCGCGAGCGCGATGTGGGAATCGGCGTTCGCGGGGGTGATCCGTCCGCAGAAGAGATAGGAGGCGGCGTAGAGCGGATCGCGGCGGCTCTGCACGCCGCGCGGAAGGTTGAAGTCGCGCTCGAACGCATCGATGCGATCCGGCAGCTGCGCCCCTTCGGCCGCCACCACCAGCGCCGCACCGGTGCCGGTAAGCTTCACGCTAACGTCCGATCCGGCGAGAACGACCTTCGCCCCGTTCGAACCGTCCTCGGCATCTGTCCGCGTCTCCGGCGCAGTCGCGAGCATCGCCACCGCCGCCCGATCGTCCCAGACGGTGTTCAGGATCCGCCCGAAGTGCGCGCGCGGTTTGAGCGGCAACTGCGCGAACACCAGTTCGTCGATCTCCGTTGCCCGCTTGTTGCCGAAGTCCTCGAAGCGATAGCCGATCTTCACAGGCGTGAACGACACATAGTCGTCCGTCTCCCGCAACGCAACCTCCAGGATGTTGAACTCATCCTCGAATTCGATCTTCAGCGTGTCGCCCTCGCGCACGATGCGGTTCGCGGGATGCGTCCAGGGCTTCGCGGGCAGCATCAGCTTGTATTCGTTGTCGTACGGACGCTTCTGCAGCATCGTGGCGAACGGCAACCGCACGCCGGGCATGAGACATTCCTCCCCCGTCTCCTTCGCAACGAGGGATTTGGCATAACCGTCCGACGAAAGGACGAGTCGCAAGCGACGGCTCTCCACGACGACATCCGCCGCCGCCAGAAGCTGCGTCGCACACAAGACGGCCACAACGGCAAGAACACGCTTCATGGCAATTTAGTCGCAGAGGCGCGTATAGGTGCCGGCCGCAAGCTCCTCGACCGAGCCGTTCGGGAGCTTCACCGTCGCAGACGTGTTCGCCGGGATCGTGAAGGTCCAGGACCATTTGCCGTCTTTGCCATAGACCCAGGCCGAACGAATCTCGCCATACGGAGAATCGAACGCCGCATCGACCTTGCCCATTCGGGCGTCCGGGATTGGGGCGAGCGTGAAGTGCTTGAAGCCGCCGGCGGCGTCGGCACGGATGCCCGCCATCGTGCCGTACATCCAGGAGAGCACCGCACCGTAGGCGTAATGGTTGAACGAGTTCATGCCGGACGGACCGAAACCTTTGGCCTTGGTGTAGGAGTTCCAGCGTTCCCAGATCGTCGTGGCACCCTGATCGACCGAGTAGAGCCAGCTCGGGTTCTTGTGCTGGAGCAGAAGCGTATAGGCCACATCCGGCGCGCCGACATCATAGGTCATCGTATCCATCAGGATGGACGTGCCGAGGAAGCCGGTCTGGAGGCAGTCGCCATGATCCTTGATGTTCTTCAAGAGCGCAGCTTTCGTGTCGACGATTGCTTTGGACTTTTCAAGGAGTCCCAGCTTGAGCGCGAAGAGCGCCGGCGTCTGCATGTCACGGAAGAGCGGAATGAGAAGCCCATCCGCCGCCACAAACTTTTCGCGCAGGAACTTGAGGGCGCGGTCGGCCATCGCACGGTAGTTCTTCTCTTCCGCCGTACGACCGCTCGCTTGTGCCATCTCCGCCATCATGCGGGAGTCCCACAGCCAGTAGCAGCAGCCGAGATACTGCCAATACTTCAGCGCGTCCGGCTTCACGCGCCGCTTACCGTCCGGCCCCTTCTCGTAGGCGGCGCCGCTGCAGGATTCCATCTTCTCGTAGCTGAGCCAGTCCGCCCACTGGTGGGCGCGCGCCTGTGGCGATTCGAACTTCATGCCATCGATGAGCTTCACATAGCGAACCATGGAGTCCCAGTTCTCGTCGATGATCTGCGTGTCGCCAAACTGACGCCACATCACATACGGCACGATGATGCCCGCATCCGCCCAGCCGAGCTGGTGCGCGGTGTCGCCGTACTGCGCAATCGGGGCAACACCCGTATAGGAGCCGTCGTCATGCTGCGTGTCGCGCATGTCGCGCATCCACTTCAGGAAGAACCCGTAGGTGTCGGCGTTGAAGGAACCGGCATGGGCGAACACCTGCGTATCCGCGGTCCAGCCCAGACGCTCGTTGCGCTGCGGGCAGTCCGTCGGCACGGAGAGATAGTTTGAATACTGTCCCCAAAGAACGTTGGCGATAAGCCGGTTCACGTCGGCAACGCCTGTGGCGAGGCGTCCCGTCTCAGTTGACTTCTGGATCGAAGTGACGGGAATTGAGCGGATCTTCGCGATCTTCACCTTGCCGGTCGTGGTGATGGTGGCGTAGCGATAGCCGAAGAAGGTAAACTCGGGATGGTATTTCTCCACGCCCGCGCCGGCAAACGTGTAGTTGAGCGTGGTCTTGGCCGCGCGGTAGTTCGTGAAGTAGGCGGAACCTTCAGGGCCATCGCAGCCGCGGCTCTTCGCGCCGTTGCCGTCGTTGAGCATTTCGGCGGGACGCATCGTGAGCGTGGTGCCGGTCGCCGCGGAGAATTCGAACGCGGGCACGGCGGCGGCGTTCTGCGCGAAATCGACGATCAGTGTTTCGCCCGCCTCCAGCTCAACGGTGTCGCAGCCCTTGTAGGTGCGGAGCTTCTTCACGGTGCCGTACTCGTCCTTCTTCGCCCCTTCCACGCCTTTCCAAACGTACATCTCGGCGGGCGACAGCGCCAAATCACAGCGGAGCGCGATCGGCGCACCCTCCATCGGGAAGATGCCGCCCTTGAACTCGGTGTTGATTTCGGACGAGAGGAACCCGGCCGGGTCCGCCTCCGTCATCCAGCCGTTCTTGATGCGGGCATCGTAGTCCTCGCCGTCGAAGATCGCCGCGCGAAGCACGGGTCCCGCGAGAGCGGAGAGCCAGGAGGTGTCGGTGCCGACGCGCGCTTCGGTGCCGTCGGCGTAGCGCAGGATGAGCTGGGCGCGGAACGCGCTCTTCTTGCCGGCGAAGTTCACGATCTTGTCGCGCCACCAGCCGGAGGAGACCTGTGCGGCAAAGATGTTCGCGTCGGCCGCGCCCGTCTTCATGAGATGCGTCACGTCGTAGGTGAACGAATGTTTCGTCTTGCCGTAGTGCGTGAAGCCGGGCTTCAGGAAGTTGCGGTACTTCTTGCCGGAGCAAGGGCAGTAGCGCGACACCGGCTGGCCGTTGACATACGCCTCGAACACGCCCAGGCCCGTCACGGTCCAGAACGCCTCTTTCACGTCCTTGCCGTTGGGGATCGACTTCACGAAGCACGAGGTGCCGTCCTCGGCCTCCTGCTTGACGGTTTTGGAATCATGCCCACCCGACTGATAGGCGCTGACCTTGGAATCGACAGCCGAAATCCACTGGGAACCCTTCCAGTCGCTGGGTTCGAAAAGCCCCGTCTCAAAGAAGCCCTTGGCAGGATCAAGCCACTCGTCCTTCTCGTTGCGCACGCGCACCGTCCAGAAATAGCGGTGCGCACTCAGAAGCGACACGCCCAAATACTTCACGCCCACGGAGACGTCCGACTCGACCGTGCCCGAACGCCACAGCACCCGGCCATCCGGCGCATCCTCGCGCACCTCGATCTGGTAGGCGGTCTGCCGGGCGCCAGCGCGCCCGCTCGCCATCTTCCAGGAAAAGACGGGCTTGGCCGACACGTTTGCCGGTGCCGTCAGATGGTTCACCTTCAGTCCGATCGTGGCATCCTTGCCGCCGAGTCCGAACAGCCCCGCGCAACCGGCAAAAAGCGCCGCCGCGCACACCATGAGAATCTCTTTTGTTTTCATAGCCGTGAAGTATAGCATAAAATCGCGCCAAGTTGTTGACGCGACACTTCCGTTACATCAGAACCTTCGCGGAGCCAATGACTTTTCTTCAGCCGTAAAGACCGCGACATCCGTCTTCCCTTTCGGTCCTTTTGGGGGACAGACCCCGCGAATGGCTTGAGGCTAAAGGGTTTGCGCACGCGTATCATGCCTCAGCCTCCTTCTTGGCAAGCCTCCATCCGTGCGTG
>CACZCD010000176.1 GCA_902779565.1 uncultured bacterium
CACATAGACATCCTTCGATCCGCCCTCGCCATCGCGGGTGAACAGCTTCCAGCCGAATGCCTCATCGTAGGACTTGTTCACCATCGTAACATTGGCGTTGCCGATATCCGGGGCGATCGCCGCATCCCCGGTCAGGTTCGCAATGCGGACCGCCAGGCGATAGTCATCCGCCGCACCGCTATTCGCTGGAGCGATAAAGCCACTGGGCGTAGTAATGTTTGAAACCCTTACCACGCCCCCGTCCGCGATCTTGAGGGAGTTCGTCAGACCAAGCGTGACACAGGCGGCATCCTTATACGCCGGGAAATCGGCAATGCCGCCGTCTGTCACCTCAAGGGCGCCGACGAGAACGTTCGTGTGGGGTGTTGACGCATCATCATAACTCGGCATGAACACAGCCGAATTTGTGACGATTACCTTGCCCGGCATAGTGAAGTAATGGGAGTTGCCTTCAGCCCGGAAGGCATTCACCTTCCCACCCGTCAACGTCAGGGTTCCGTAGAAATTCGCAAAAGTCCCTGTGTGGTAGGTGAAGCCGTTGGTCGCTGCGCTGGACATGGCCTCAATGCGGATGCCCGCGCCGGGATCTCCGTAAATGTCGGAAAAGAGACGAGAGCGATAGCTCTTATGACTCACGTGGTACTGCATTTGAATGACGAGCGGATCGTCCGCCGCCGCCAACACAGTCATCCTTGTCGGCGATTTCAAAAGCCCGTACGCCGAACCCCTCAGAACGGATCCGCCGAGAAAAACGAGGTTCGGAACAATCGGCGCACGGCCGGAATCGTTTTTTACGTACGAGACCATCGTGCCGGCGATGACGAGCTCTCCGCCCGCCCATGTGCCGGCCGCATCGGAGTTGCCATCGGCATAGAACGTCCTTCCAGCCGGCACATAGTAGTTCCGCTCCGTTGAGAACGGCTCCGACCAGTTGCCTTGCTTGAAGGTCACTGCGTCCGTATTGTTCCACGAGTTTTTTGACGTCGTGTCATCCTTCGTCAGATAGATGTAGTCTGCGTACGGATCGGCATCGTCCGCGAACGCCACGGCGAGGAGCCCGACCGAGAGCGCCAATGCGGCGATCGCGCTTTTCTCGACGAGCGGGAGTTTCTTGACTATATCCATTGCTTTTCCTTCCGTGTTTTCCGTTTGCCTTGCTTCTGCTGAACTCTCAAATTACGCGCGAGCCCTTCACCCACTTGCCCGGGACGCGCTTCGGCATCTTCCTGCCTTCGAGGAACGCCTTGATGAGGGGATAGTGGCAGGCGCGGCCGTCCAGCGCCCAGCCCCAGGACCAAGGCGCCTTTTTCTTGCCGTCCGCGTCCTTCTTCGCCGCGGCGACGCGTGCGTTCTCCACCTCCATGAACTCCTTGGCCGCCGCCAGCATCTCCGCCCTGTATTCGGGCGTGTCCGTCGCGGGTCTCTCTCCGCACGCAAGGCTGTAGCAGTAGCGGATCAGCCGCACGCTGTCGTTGCCGATGCGTCCGCGGCGGACCATCGAGGCGTATGGCTCGGTCGCGCCCGCCAGCTCCGCCGCCCGATTCCAGTGCTTAGCCGCCTGGTCGAAGAGCGCCGTCTGGAACATGTTCGTTTTCGTCGCGTCGAGGGCGTAGCCCATGCGGAGAGCCGTACGGTCGTAGTCATGCTTTTCGAAGAGGTCGAACACCGCCCGCACCTCGTCCGCCGCCGGGCCGTAGCATCCCTTCATGAAGCCATCGACCAGCGGCTCGAGCGGCTGGTGCGCGTTCCACAGCATCTTCGATATGACATACGCCTTGAGGTCGAAGAAGAACGAATAGGGGCAGCCGTCGCCCGACTCATAGACGTACGCGACGTTGCTGTCGGCATAGAGGCGGATGTTGCCCGCGAGCGCGCCGACGTCGGGCATCGCCATCGGGAACCAGTCGTAGTCCGTGCAGTAGTCCCATATCCACACGCCGCCGGAGATCCGCGACCACTTCGTCAGCGCATCGAGGAAGGTCCTGTTGCCTTCGTTCGGGTTCGAGACGAGGGGGCGCGAGAAGTCGCACTCGGTGACGCACAGTCCCACGAGCACGTTGTCGCGGAGCTTCAGCGTCTTGGGCGGATTGCGCGTCTGGTGGTAGGCGAGCGTCGTCAGCCTTGCGTCGGGACGCACCTTCGCCATCTCGTCGGCCATCTCGTTCAGGTAGGTGACAAGCGTCGCCGACGCCCCGCCCTCGGCTTCGTCGATCGCGCGGCAGTCCTTGCAGCGGCACCAGGCGGTCGTGTCCTCCTGGCTGATGCCGAACCACTTCTTGTCAGGGCTCGACCTGAGCGCCTCCACGAGCCGCTCCTTGCCGAGGCGGATCACGTCGGGATTCGTCAGGCAGAGCTGGGGGTCGCGCGCCTTGGCGATGCGCGGCACGCCGTTCGTGTCCTTGAGGAAATATTCGGGATGCGTCTGGCCGAACTCCTTCTTGGAGGCGATCGCGTTGAAGGAGTGGCAGTGACGGAACTTGTCGTGCCACTTGAGCGCGCATATCTCGGTTCCCCAGCGCAGGTCCCCGTTCCCTTTGCGGCCCACGTGCGTGCCGTTGAAGCGGAAGCGCGCCGCCGCGCCCGCTTCCGCGAACGAACGGCTGCAGTTGATGTCGCGGTAGGCGATGGAAGGCTTCACGAGCTCGTTCAGCCCCGCCGGAACGACGATGTCGCCAGGCGGAGCAACGCTGATCTCCGGCGTGTAGAACTCGACCTTGCCGTAGCGCTGGAGGATCTCATAGACGCCGTAAAGGACCGCTTGGTCGGTTTCGGCCGCGACCACCAGACGCCCTCCGTTGAGCTTCAGGCGGAACGCGCTTTCCGGATAGGTCTCGCCCGCGTCGCCACCAAGGAGCGCCTTTGTGTATTTCGTAGGCCCGAGCACAACCGCCTTTTCGGGGAGCGGCTCCGCATCCGTCACGATCGCCAGGCGGACGCCCGAGACCTTCTCCGCCCAGCCCACAAGCTCGGCGGCGGCGTTCCGATGGCACGGCGTCCCGTCCGCCGGAACGACGACCCGGCACTCCGCAGGACGCCCCCGCACGGCAACGGCCAGATCTCCGCTCTTCTCCGCCAACGCTACATTGAACGAACACGCCAGCACTACGACTGCAAGTGTTTTTGCCATTTTCATGTTCGTGGCTTCCTTGATCGATGCCATCACCGGATCGCAATGCTTGTGCCCACGCGCCCCATCCTCACGACGTAGGATACGGAGCCGTCGCCGTTCGTGCGCTTCGTGACGGAACCTTTTTGGCGGAACTTGTTGGACGCGCGCAGCACCGTGAACGCCGTTTCCGGAATCTCCGCCGCCGCCGTCGCGTTGAACGTGCAGATCGGCACCGTGATGTCGCCCGTGCCCTCGTTGCCCGTCATCTCCACCTCCACCGGCAACTTGCCGGATGTCGTGTCGATCGTGAGCGGCGCATCCCACTTCACGTTGTAGTATCCCGCCTCGGTGTCAGCCGGGACGATGAGCCGCGTCCCCTCCTCGAACGTGACCACAAGCCCGTCCGCACCCTTCTTGGACGAGACCTTGAGCGCTCCCTCCAGAATGTTAAGCACGTTCGTGGTCGCCGTCGGCAAGGTGTACGGCGAGCCGTTGTTGTACCGCACGTCGCCCGCAAGGTCGAACGTGCCCGCGCCGGCCTTGTCCAGCACGCCCGCGAACGTGATCTGGTTCTCGATCCGCATCGTCCGGCCGGCCGCGATCTCGAACTTCGCGCCTTCCTTCACGAGCATTCCGCGCGTCGGCTCCGTGAACGTCACGTCGTTCGTGACCATCACCCGCGGGAACTTGGTGATGTAGATCGCATCGAAGATGTTGGTGGAAAGCGTGTACTCCCCGCCCCAGCAGCGCGCATCCCGGAGATAGGCGGTGAACTGGTAGGGCGTGAGGGAGGCCGCATTGCCGATCTCCTGCTGAACCGTCAGCCGGCCGTGGAAGTTGGTGCCCATGCCGTTCAGGTCGATCGACGCCTCCTGGTTGTTCATGTTTTTGATCACGAGACATCCGTCGCCGCATAGCTCGGCCTTCATTGCAAGTGCCTTCTGCTGACCGCAGTAGAGCGATGCGTTCGAGTCGGCCGTCCCGTTGTTGATCACGTTGAACCGCTCGGCCGTGAACGTACGCTTCGTGTCGTCTCCCCAAAGTCCAAAGCCGATACCGGTATAGATCGAGAACTCCTTGAACGTGAGACTTGACCCGGCTTTCCACGACGATCCTTTGTTGAGGGTGAGCCGCGCGTTCGGAAAGCTGAACGACGAGAAGAAGCAGAGTCGTTGAAGTGCCAAATAATGGAGCTGGGAATCGGCGGTCGGCGTCTCGCCGTTCGACCAGTCGCCGGCATGCCCCGGCTCGAACGCGCTGTAGCGCGTCGCGCCCTCCGGATGGCCATCCGTCTCGACATTGCTGTTGGTCATCGTCACGAGACCGGGAAACGCCAGATAGATGTCCTTCGAGCCGTCGCCGTTCGCAATCGCGCGCAGCGCCCCGTTGGTACCGGGCATGTAGTGCTGGCCCGACGACATCACCCTCACGGGAGGAAGGTCCCCAAGATTCGCCGCCGCATCCCCCGTAAGGTGGGCGATCCGCTGTGATGAAATCCCGTCCGGATTCTCGGGCGAAATGCCGGTCACAATGGTTCCCACAATGGCGTTGATCCCCACAGCCGACCCCTCCTCTACACTGAAGTGCTCGGTGACGTTCAGGATCGGGTACGGGCTTTTGATCGCAGAATTATAGTTGTAGAAGATCTTCGCGCCATTCAGCGAGAACGACCGCATGGTTGCGTTGGTTGTGCTGTCATCGAGCGACTTCGCATTCCCGTAGTAAAGGAAGAAGTCCGCGTCGTCCTCCACCACTATCGCGGTATTCGGCCACTTGACGGCCAGATAGTCTTCATCCGACTTGACGATCGTGTTGCCGCCAAACACCTTGAATGTGCCGGGATAGTCCGCAAAGGCCAGTGTCCTGATACGGCAGAAGAAGCCATGGTCAATCGCGGTGCTGCCGCTTATGAACGGGCGCGTAAACGTAAGATAGCTGTCGGCCGTGCCAAGGAACCTCGCCCTGAACGAATGGCTCCGGAATCCGGTGCCCGTCCATGAACCATTGTAGGACTGCGTGATCTTCGACGGATTCGCCGCCGTGCCCTTGACTGTGACCGTGCCGTAGAGCGACGTGTCGTAGGGCGACATGTAGAGTGGTCCGTAACAGGGCGTATGGAGAAGCGAACCGGGAAGAAGGACAAGATCGGCGATGTAGGGCGCGTGCTTATCGCCTTGCGACACGTTGGAGGTGAACGTACCGGCAATCACAAGCTGCCCACCATTCCAAAAACGGTTAGTGGCTGTCGTGTTCGCGTTGCGGTAGAGAGTGCCGCTTACGTAGTAGTTCTTGGTGTTAGTTGGTGCCTGACCATCCGACCAGCCGCCGACATCGTTCCAGGATGAGGTTTTGCTACCGTCCTTCCTCGTAAGCTTCACGTAGTCCGCGTACGGATCGTCATCCGCCAACGCCACATTAAGCGAACACACCAGCGCTACCACTGCAATCGTTTTTAAGTTTTTCATGCTACAGCAAACCTTTCCCAAACCTTTCCAGTCTTAAACGCCGACCATTATACCACACCTCCGCCAAAATCGGTACGCCTTTTTAACGCTAACCGGCGGCAATAAACATCACCTTGTGGTCTTCTATGGCGTCTATGGGGTCAGACCCGACGGAAGCGGCGCCACATCCACACAAGCGTGATGAGGAGCGCCATTCTGGCAATTCCGACGAACAAAGGCTGGTAGTCCTTCGTGCCAATCAGCTCCGGCACGCCCATGACAAGACGCTCCGCCGCCACCGTAAGAGACTGGCCGAAATAGTTGATCAGCATCCATGATACCAGCGAACACTGGCCGAAGAGGATGAGGAGCCCCGTCCCCCGACGGACGTTTGCGATGTCCGTCAAGGCATACAGCGCCGCAAGCAGAAGAAGCGCCCCGCCTTGCGTAAGGAAGACAAAGCTCACGGTATAGATGTAGCGGATGGGCGGAATCCAGATGGAAAGCACCCAACCCACCACCAGACACGCAACGCCGGCGGCGCACAATGCCTTGACCTTCGTCCAGGGCGCGAGCACACCCTTCACGACATCGCCGGCAAGCGATGCGAGGATGCCCATGCCCGCCCAGGTGAGGGTCGTCAGCAGGTAGCAGAAGTCCTTCGCGTGCCCGCCGAGCTTGCCATAGACGAACTCCTCGAACAGGCGTGCCGCGTTCCCGTGCTGCGAATAGTCGCCGCAGCAGGCCATGATGACCGCGGCCGCCGAGATCAGCCCGAGCGCCACGGCCAGCCGCAGCCACCGCCGTCCCATCAGCATCCCAACCGAGGCCGCACAGTAGGCGACGGCGATCGTGTGCAGGGTATCGGAGTAGAAGACAAAGTTCGGTGCAGCGGCTGTGCCGGTAAAGAGCTTGAACGTGAGCACGCCGCGGATGAGCGAGCCGAACGCCCACAGCATGAGCGTCCGCTGCGCCAACCGCTTCCAGAAGGCCCGCAGATCAACCTGTCCATCCGGCGACAGGAACTTGCGGAACGCAAGGGATGCCGACACGCCCGTCACGAAGATGAAGAGTGCCTGCGTGAAGTCGAGCAAACCGAATCCCGTCGGAACCTGCCCCGGCGCGGCAAAGGCCGTCACCGAATGCAGCCAGAACACCTTGGCCGCCGTGCTTTTGAGCGGCCAGACCTTGAACACCCCCGGCGCCAGGAAGGCATAGTGGATGACCACAAGATAGAAGATGTCGAGTCCGCGGAGAAAGTCCACGCAGAAAATCCTTTTCGACGTCTTGTTGTCATTGCTCATTTCGCATAGACTCCTGATGTGTCCATTTGTGCCTGTCTTTGCACAGTTGCCGGTCCGGCGTCAGGGCGACGGCGAGAGTGGTCCGCCCCGCAGACGGACGGAACGGGCGTAGTAGTCGTCCCAGAGAATCAGGCCGAACTCCTTCACGATGTCGTCGATCGGAAGGTTCGGATCGTGCGACAGGACGGTCACCGCGCCGACCGCCCCGGGATTGCGCATCTCAAAGCGGTCGCCGTACTTGTCGATCGCCTTCTGGATTCCCGCCCAGTTGTCGTCGAGATGGATCACGCGGCAGTTCGTGTTGATTTTCGTTGTGGAGGTGTAGAAGTAGTTGTGGTTGTGCATGATCACCTCGCCCGAAGGCCCGTCGATCTCCTTTGCGAGCCTTCCGACCGTGCAGCCAACGAGATAGGCCCGGCATGTATAGCTCCAGGCGCGGCGCCAGAAGTCGCCGTCATACCGGAAATTGAGGTCGAAGCACGTCACGAACCCGACGCGCCCGAAGTCGGTATCCACCACGACCGGTCCCTCGCCGGGCACGATGGGGAACTCCTTCCACTCGATTTCGCCCGGCGTGGGGTACACCTTGTCATAGACGGCGATCACGTCCCCCTCTCGGTCGATGAAAAACGACGTGTTGGAGAACTTCCCGTCGGGCCGCTGCCGGTAGGCGTTGAAGGAGAGGTAGCACGCGTGCTCCTTCGCGTAGGCCTGAAACAGCTTCAGCAGCCCGTCGCCGCACTTCTGCACCACGATCCGCTTCTTGTCCGGGCCGTAGCCGCGGTAGGAGAGGACGCCCTCTGGCAGCACCACCAGATCCGGCTTGTTGGCGATCTCCCTGTCCATCCAGCGCTTCCAGTAGGCGAAGCAGGACTTCGCGCTGACACGGCCCACGTCTTCCGGTCCCTGCGGACGATCCGCCCCGATGATCGACACCTTGATCTCGCGGCGCACAACCGCGACGGACTTCTTCACCGGCGTGGGATTGCACGGTGGCGGCACCGCGAATGTCATCGCAACCATCAGGAAGGCCACCGCCATCATCACCATCTTCTTCATCTGTTTTCTCCTTTCGATTTTCAAACCGTCGCATTGCCGCAAATTATACCACACCCCCCAGACAAAATAATCTCCCAGCCGAAAATCAAATGAACTTCAGGCCGCCATTGGTCCACACTTCCGTAATCGCCACGTTCAGGCATCCGGCAATCGTGCCACCCGACTTCATGATATAATACGCGCCCGCAGGGAGGGAAGCATGTCAGACCTTACAGAGGAAGTGAAACTTTTCATCCGCGCGCTGGAATTCATCGGCACCTTTGCGGGCGCCATCTCCGGCGTGCGTCTTGCGAGCGTGAAGCGCTTCGATTGGTTCGGGGCGGGCGTCATCGGCTTCATCACGGCCGTGGGCGGCGGAACGCTGCGCGACGTCCTGATGCGCGTTGAACCCTTCTGGCTGGCCGACCCGTTCTATCTCTCAGCTTCGGCGCTGGCGCTCATTTCGGTGGGACTGTTCGGACGGAGATTCATCAGCGGGCAGATCACCTGGTTCATTTTCGATACCATCTCGATCTCACTCTTCATGATGATCGGCCTTCAGAAGGCGATCCTTCTCGGGTATCAGCCATGGTGCGCCATCGTCTTGGGCGTCGTGACGGCCGTCTTCGGCGGCATTCTGCGCGACATCTGCATCAACGAGGTGCCGCTCATCTTCCGCAAGGAACTCTATGCGCTCGCCTGTGCCGCCGGCGGCCTGCTCTACTTCCTCCTCCCGTTCGTGGGCGTGGAGAGTCTCTATGTGCGCAACATCGCCGGCATGGCGATCATCTTCATCATCCGCGCGCTGGCGATCAAGTACCACCTCGGCGTACCGGTGCTGAGCGGACGCGGCACGGCGTTCCACCACCATCCGCACGCGGGGCACCACGAACCGCCGCACCCCAACAGCTGATCCCCGGCTTCCGGCCGCCATCGGCTAACCCAAGATCTCCCAGCCCTTCCGGTAGGTCGTGCGGAGGAAGGCGTTGGCGGATTCGTCGTTGGTGATCCTCTGGCCGTCCCAGAGAAGCGTCCGCCTCTTCCCGGCGCGTCCCGCCACGTTGCCGAGCAGGACCGTCTCGGCGAGCGGCGCGGAATAGTCGAAGTTGCAGCCGGCGGGACGGGACGGATTGCGGATCGCCCGCAGCCAGTCCGTCTGATGGTCAAGACGCTTTTCGCGCGGCAGGAACTTCGGCGGCTTCGGCTTGTACAGGTCCTTCGGCGCGAAGACGAGCGCATCGCCATGCGGTCCGATGCGGATGAACCCCTTTTCACCGACGAACAGCGAACCAAGCGCTCCAAGTTCCACGCCATACTTCCGCTCCACCTCTTCGACGATCGGCGGGAGGTTCTGGAACTCACGCTTTGTGCAACATCCGATTTTGTTCACATGCTCCATGTCATAGGGCACGCCATTCTTCACGCCGTCATACCAGTGGAGCGTCATGGCGTCGAAGCCCTTGCGCGCCGGGAACTTCCAGCGGAGTGTGGTGCGCCACGTCCAGCTCCCTTCGCAACCCGGCTCCGCCTCGTCGGCCACAACGCTTTCGGGATGCGTCTCGCCGAGATGCAGCGCCCAGAACACCGGATCGATGATATGCGTGCCCATGTTGCCGATGGAGCCGTTGCCGTAGCCGATCCAGCTGTGCCAGTCGTGCGGATGCAGACCGTGGTGGTCCTGCGTGGGTGCGTAGTAGTCGCAGACTGGTGCCGGTCCGCACCAGCTGTCCCAGTCCATCCCCGCGGGTGGACGCGCCGCCGGCGGGCGGTAACGCATCGCGTTCAGCCGGTCGTCGTAGCAATACACGTCATGCACCTGCCCGATCTGTCCGGCGGCGATGTACTCGACAAGACGGCGCATTCCCTCTTCGGAGTGTCCATGGTTGCCCACCTGCGTCACCACGCCTTAGCGCTTCGCCGCCGCGTGCATCAGCTTCACCTCCTCGATGGTGAGCGCCATGGGCTTTTCCACATACACGTGAAGACCCATCGACATCGCCAGGATCGCGGACGTAGCGTGGTGATGGTTGGGCGTGGCGATGGCCACCGCATCGAGCCGTGCGCCCTCCTTCTCCAGCATCTCGTGGTAGTCGCGGTAGGCGCGTATCTTCGAGACATCCGTCTGCGGCTGGTGCGCCTTGACGACATCACGTATCTTCTTGAAATGCGAGGGATCGGGGTCGCACATGCACACAATCTCCTCGCTGCACATGTTGTTGAGGATGCCATAGGTGAGCTTAAGGCCCATCCGATTGCCGCAGCCGATGAGTCCGAGACGGATCTTGGCGCCGGCGGCGATCTGGCGCGCACGGCTCGTGCCGAAGCCGGCGCAGCCGATGTTGAAGAGCGGGAACGCCCCGGCCAGCAGTCCCATGCGAAGAAACTCTTTCCTTTTCATGCGCCTATTATACCATACTCCGCCTTTGCAGCTGTAAAGCCGGGCAACCGAAGGGATCGGGCAACAAGGCAAAGTGAATGGTTGGCTTTTCGGGGACAGACCCCGCGAATGGCCCGTGGCAGAAGGGTTTGCGCACGCGTATCATTCCACAGACTCCTTCTTTGCCAGCCTCCATCCGTGCGTCGCGAAGCCCATGTCCTCCACCGCACGCGCCGGAACATGCCGCGCCCGGAACCTGTCCCGAAGCGTGGCCACCACCTCCACCACGAACGCCGCGCTACCGAACACCGTCCCGCCCCCAATCTGCGCCACCCGCCGCTCCAACCTCCCGTCGGGGACAGACCCCGCGAATGGTGCGTCAACCGCGGCGATCCAGCTCCAGGCGTAGTCGGCGGCGCGGGTGACGATCCCGGCGCGCACCGGATTCAGATAGACGTAGCGCATGCAGACCTC
>CACZCD010000177.1 GCA_902779565.1 uncultured bacterium
CTCATCTCGTCGTCGAACGGCCGCCGCAGCACATGCTTCTTTTCCAGCCGCTTGATCAGCTCCTGCGCCACCTTGCCGTAGTACGGCTGCGGCGCGAGCGCAGACGCGGACGCGTTCGTATCCCCCTCGGCGAAGCAACCCAAGACCGCCAGAACGGCCAAAACCGCAAATCCGCTTTTCATTCGTTTCCCTTTCATGTCACCTCCATGAGCTTCGATTCTCCACAGACCGCGCCTCACCCATTCATCAACTGCACAAGCCGCGCAAGATCACTCGCCGCGAGGATCTCAGGCTGCGACTGGACCCACCCCACCAACGCATTCGCGTTCACGATCTTCGCCGATCCCAGTTCCCGCGTGTCGCCAACAAACGAATCCGAGGCGAAACAGACCACCGGAACGACCGTGACGTCAAACCCCAGCTTCGCCAGCTGCGCCTTCACGCGATCGGCCTCCCGTTGCGCCTGCTGAGCGGGGTTCCGGGACGGAAGCGCCCCGTTCGCCAGGATGTGCCCCTCAACGATCTCCACGCGCCCACGCCAATTCTTTGTCTCAATGGAAAATACGCCGGTCGGTCCCGCCACCACATGATCCACGTGCATCCCGCCCGCCACAAAGTCATGAAACACATGGTAGGTGTCGGGAAGCCCAATCAGGACGTTCGCGACCCGCTCCTCTCCACGCGCCCCACGGAAGAAGCTTTCGACCCGACGCATGCCTTTCCGCCAATAGACGATCACAGCGATGAGGGACGCCACGAACAGCGCGCCAAACAACCAGGTGTGCCCCCCCAACACGAGCGCCGAGAGGAACGCCCCCAAGAGAACAAACGAGAGGAAAAGCGGCCAAAGGGACGAAACCGTCCCCCGCACGCGTGCCCATTCGCCCGCCACACCATACTGCCTAGCCATGCTTCACCCCTATCCTTTCCAAAATCGCTCGCGCCACTGACGCGGCGTCGAAAGCAAAATCCTTTTCGAGTTCATCAACCCTCCCGTGCCCGACAACCGAATCGCCCCATCCAAACTTCATGTCGGCGCCGACACTCTCACCGAACCCGCCGCAGACGACACCGTTCTCAAGCGACACTGTCAGGCAGGCGCCTCTCTTCAAAGCCGGCGGCGGCTTGACACGGCTCACCGGAACAACCTGCGACGAAACGCCGTTCGACGCCAGGATCTCCTGGACCTTGCCGGCCTTAGCCACCTGGTCGCCAACCGCCAGGATTTCAACCTGCGGCGACGCCTCCCCGTCTTCCGACGCCCTGCGCACATGTTCGATCTCTTCCCTGGACATCACACGATCCCGCGGGTACCGTATCGCCGTCGGGCCTTCCGAAGACAGCGCCTCGTCGAGGAACTCCCTCAGATCCTCTGCACAGGTCGGCGCCAGAACCTTCATTCCGGCGAGCGGACGCAGCAGCGCCATGTCGTAAAGCCCATGGTGCGTTGCGCCGTCTTCCCCCACGCATCCGGCGCGGTCAACCGCAAACACGACCGGCAGGTTCTGCAGACAGACGTCATGCTGAATCTGGTCGATCGCACGCTGGAGAAAGGTCGAATAGATCGCCACCACCGGTTTCAGACCGGCTTTCGCAAGCCCGGCGGCGAACGTCACCGCCATCTCCTCGCAGATTCCCACATCGAAAAAGCGATCCGGAAACTCCCTGGCGAAACCGTCAAGCCCCGTGCCATGGCACATCGCCGCGACAACGGCGCATACACGACCATCCCTGCGCGCCGCCGCGGAGAGGGCCTCGCCGAACACCGCGCTTCCGGCCGGATGCGACGCGTCCGCACGCGCAACCGGCATAGGCCTGTTGGTGCGGATGGAGGCGCCGATGTCGAACGGCGCGACGCCGTGCCACGCCGAGGGATTCATCTCGGCGGGGGCAAAACCCTTTCCCTTCTTCGTGACAACATGCACCACAACGGAGCGCTTGTCGTTCCTCGCGACAGTAAGCGCCGAAACCACAGCCTTGATGTCATGACCGTCAACAGGCCCTATGTACCGGAGCCCGAACGACTCGAAAAGCGAGTTGGCCAGCCAAAAAGACTTTATCGCCTGTTCGATGCGATGGTACGCATCCCTTAGGAACGTAAGCCGCAGGCGATGTCCGGCCTGTTCCGCAGCGGCCTTTGCCTTGTTGTATCGGACATCCGAGATGAGCCGGCCTATTGTACGCGCGAACGCACCTACATTCTTCGATATCGACATGGCGTTGTCGTTCACCACGACAATCATTTTCTTCGTGAGCGTCGCACAGTTGTTCAGCGCCTCAAGGGACTCCCCGTTTGTAAGAGAGGCGTCTCCGACCACGGCCACGACGCTTCCGCCACCGTTCCTGTCACGCGCGGCGGCCATACCCGTCGCAGCGGCCATCGCCGAGCCTGCATGCCCGGCGATGAAAGCGTCGCAGGGCGACTCCGAAGGGTTCGGAAAGCCTGAAAGCCCGTCGTGTCGGCGAAGCCTCGAAAAGCCCTCCGCCCTTCCGGTAAGCATCTTCCAGGCATACGCCTGATGCCCGACATCCCAGAGGACCTTGTCTTCAGGGGGCGAAAAGACGCGCAGAAGCCCTATCGCAAGCTCAACGGCTCCAAGCGACGCAGCAAGATGTCCACCATTCGCCGCGACACTTTCGATGAGGCGGGCGCGCACCTTCTCCGCAAGTGCCGGCAGTTCGCGCACAGGGATTGCTTTGACCTCTGAAGGGGTCATGCTCGCCGGCCTCCCATCCGACGATCCCGCGCGGCATAGGCCGCCAGTGCCGCCTGCAGATCCGCCTTGGAGAAATCCGGCCAAAGCACAGGCGTGACCCACAGTTCGGCATAGGCGCACTGCCACAGCAGGAAATTCGAAAGCCGGAACTCCCCGGAAGTCCTTATCACGAGATCAGGATCGGGAACATCCGGGGCGTAGAGGTATCGTCTGAACGCATCGTCGGAAAGGGCTTCCGCCTCCGCCTTGCCGTCACGGACGTCGCACGCGAACCGTCGCGCCGCCTCCGCGATCTCCGCACGTCCGCCGTAGGATATCGCAAGGATCAGCTGAAGCCCGGTGCCGTCCGCCGTATCACGCTCCGCCGCCGCGATGCTGCGCTGCAACGCCGCAGAAAGGTCGGTGCGTCTCCCGACCACGCGCAACCTTACGTTCCGCTTCCGCAGGAGCCCGACCTTTGTGCGAAGCATCAAGCCCATCAGCCGCATCAAGCCCGACACCTCGTGCGCAGAACGCCGCCAGTTCTCGGTCGAAAACGCATACAGCGTAAGATAGCCGATACTGGCCTCGCGGCACCAGTCCACGACGCGCAGAACGGAATCCACGCCCGCGCGATGCCCCACAAGCCTTTCCTTGCCGCGAACCGCCGCCCAACGTCCATTGCCGTCCATTATCATGGCGACATGCGTCGGCAGACGTCCGCTTTCGATCTGCGCGGATGGCGGGGTCCTTTTCACGCGCGGCACCCTCTCCGTCAGACGAGACCGCGCTTGACGAGATGTTCGGCGATCTCCACCGCATTCAGCGCCGCGCCGCGCAGAAGCTGATCACCCGAAACGAACATGTCGATGCCCTTCTTGTCGTTGCGCGAGATGTCCTGGCGGATGCGTCCCGCGAGAACATCGTACTTCGCCGTCGCATCGAGCGGCATGGGATACCCGCCGTTCAGCGGATCATCGACCACCTTCACGCCCTCGGCGGCGTTGAGAATCTCGCGGACCTCCTCCGGCGTGACATCCTCCTCAAACTCCAGGTTAAGCGACTCGGAGTGCGCACGCGCGATCGGCACGCGCACCGACGTGCAGGAGATCATCAGGTCCGGCGCATGGAGCATCTTGCGCGCCTCGTTGCGCATCTTGAGCTCTTCCAGCGTGTACCAGTTCGTTTCGTCGAACTTGTCGATGTGCGGGATGAGGTTGTACGTCAGCTGGTGCTGGAACGCCTTCACCGTGAGCGGCTTGCCCTCGACATACTCGCGCAGCTGCTGCTCCAGCTCGGCGAGACCGGGCGCGCCGGCGCCGCTGGCGGCCTGATAGGTGGAGGCGATGAGCCGCTTCAGCTTCTTGGCCTTGTGGAGCGGCGCGACCGCCTCCAGCATGATGGCCGTCGTGCAGTTCGGGTTCGCGATCACGCCCTTGTTCCAGTCGAGGTCCTCGGCGTTCACCTGCGGTACCACGAGCGGCACGTCCGGATCCTGCCGGAACGCGCGGGAGTTGTCGATCATCTTCGCGCCGGCCTTCACCACCGCATCGCGGAGCTGGAGCGCGACATCCGTTTTGCCCGCAAAAAGGACGATATCCAGCCCGTTAAAGCTGTTCTCCGTGGCGGGAAGCACATGGTACGTCTCGCCCAATATCTGCTCGTCACGTTCGCGCGAAGCGAACACCTGCACCTTGCCGCAAGGGAATTTGCGGTCCTTCAGCACCTTGATCATCTCGGTACCCACGGCACCGACCCCGACCAGGCCTACTTTGTATTCCTTAGCCATATTCTGCTCCTTTTCAATAAGCAAGTGCGTATTATACCACAAAGCGGCGGTGAACGCCGCTTGGAGGGAAGTCCTTGCTGAAGTCGTCTCTGTCCTTCGTGACGCCCATTCGACTATCACACGTCAATCGCAAAAACGTGCGCCTTGCCGCCACCCCACGCCTCCGCCACAACAAGTCGCAGCGCGTCAGCGTCGCCCAAGCCGAACGCGATGTCCGTGGGCGGGCAGCGTTTCGCCGTCTGGGAGCACGAACGGCTCGTCCCCGAAATTGACGACAACGACAGTGCCGTCCGAGAAGCGGCTCGCCTGGACCTTGCGGTCTGCGGAGAGGGCGCGGTGGTCCGTCATCTCGCTGTAGCCGGTTGCACGGGCGACGGATGAAGTCATGCGGTAGCTCCGCGCGAACCTCTCCCTGTCCTCTTTCCACTGGCGGTTGCTGAAGATGTACATGCCCATCGTGCCGTAGAGAACGTTGAACAGATCGCGCTTCCACCAGATGTCCGGCAGCTTGTTGTTGTAGTCGCCCCAATACCAATGTGCACACACGCACTCGTGATACACAAGTTCCCAAAGCGGCAGGCGGTACGCCTCGCCCACCTGGAACTTCGCCACGCGCGGCGGCACATTCGTCCAGATATCCCTGATCTTGCGGCCCGCGTCAGGCACACGGTACGGCCCGAGCGAGAGCATTCCCTCGTAGTAGTCGCAGAACGGCACGCTCGCGTCGTGCCCCGTCTCGCTGCCGACGACAAGCTTGAACTCGTCGCCGAGGATGCGCAGAAGCTCCATCTTCCAGCGGCGGCTGTCCGAGCGCGTCATCGGATGCGCCGGATTCCAGCACGTCTGCCACGGCGCGGCCACGGTCGTGTCGATGAATCGCGTGTTGTACGGCTTCGTCTTCAGCTCCTTCGCCACGTTGCGCCGTTCGTAGGCGGGCGCCACACTGTCGCACATCATCGCGCAGTAGGTCCATTCGCCGTCCTTCGCCTTTACGCCCCACGCGTGCCGCCAGTCGTTCGAGTCGGCGCTGTTCCAAACGATGTCACGCGGCCACGCCTCGGTGTTACAGCCGCTCTTGCGCCCGAGCTTCTTGAGCTGATCCGGATGGTAGACGTCCTGATAGATGTCGTAACGGCTTACCAGCACCTTGGGCATCGCAGCCATCGCCTTCACCTCCTCCGGAGTGCCGCCGCCACTCCAAAGAAAACGGTCGATTCCCGCCGCGACCAGGTTGGAGACGACAGCGAGCTTGTCCTTCTCCCAGCACCAGATGTTCGACGCGCCCAAAAGCCTGTCCACGAGCGGCCGCTCCCTTGCCTTTTCGGAGAACGGCTTGAAAAGCCCTATCTCCTTCGCGTAGGCGCGGTAACGCTTGCACATCGCGACGTACCCGCCCTTGTCGAAAAAGACATAGCGGACACGCCGCGCGTAGCCAAACTTCCCCTTCTGGTCGTCCCAGCTCGGACCAAGCATCCAAAGCTTCGTCTCGGCGTCGCGCTTCGCCACCATCGCCGCGTCGTCAGGCGTCTCGAGAATCGCCATCCAGCCCGCGCCCGTCGCGTCGTCCTGCACGCCGAAGAACGCCATGCAAATGCCGTGCCCGCCGTAGGCGATGAGCCGGCTGGGAATCTTGTCCGGTTCGTCTGCCGGATAGCTGATGCCCTCGTTCATCGGAACGATGAGACGGTCGCCCTTCTCGGTGGCGAACGCCGCCGGATAGGGAATCGCACCCGCCCACGAACCCTCGCCCGCAATTGTGACCGTCACTTCCGGGCGATCCTTTTCCATCTTGTACTCGGCATTCCAGCGCGCAAGCGTTTCGGAATGAATGTACGTCAGGCACACGGCACCGTCTTTGTCGACCGTCCGCGAGATCTCTTCCACTTCTGGCAACCTCCCGCCGGACGGACGCCACGTTCGCCCCGTCCGCTTGTCCGTCACCTCAAATCCGGCTCCGACCACGTTCCCCCGCAGCAGTCCGTTCCCGAACGCGGCCGAAACGCCTTCCGTCGCATTCAGAAACATGCAGCCCGTCCGCCTGACGCGTACGTTCTGCACGCGCACGCCGACAGCACCTCTGCCAAGCACGCGCGGCTGGATGGTGGCGACGCCGCGCGGCACCATGAAGGCCGTTTTGACGGATTCGCCAGGCTTTGCACGTCCACCGCCAAACGACCAGGAGACCTCCTTGCCGCTTTCATCACGCAGGATTGCGCTGAACTTGACGGGGTTCGAGTCGGGCACGTCGGCAAGCGCTTCGGTCTCGCAGCTGAGCTCGAACATGTCGCCGCGCTTCACGTCGATGCGCGGAAAGCCGTTCACGCACCAGTCCGCCTCGCCGGTGTGGCGCACCTCGAAGCCGCCGTCTGGAAATTTCTCAAGCTTGATGGCGCCCTTGTCGCGCGCCCACGTGCGCGGGGTGTCCATAGTCCACGTCTCTTCCGCCGCCGCGAACAACGCCAGCAGCGACACAAGCGCAAAGGCAATTGTCCGCTCCTTACGCATATCCTCCTTCAACCGAGAAACACACCACGTTTCACCAGCTCTGAGCGCACCTCGCCTGCCGCGACTTCGCGCGGCGTCCTTCCGGACTTGGCCGCCAGTGCCGCCGCCACGCCCACCGCCTCGCCCATCGCCATGCAGGGCGTCATCACCCGATAGCTCGCATGCGCACGATGCGTACCGGAAATGCACCTTCCCGCCGTGAGCAGCCCCTCGACGCCCTTCGGCAAGAACGCCCCGTAGCGAATGTCGTAGGGCTTCGCCGGGTGCGAATGCCCCTCTGCCTGCCCTCCGCCCTTCGGATTGTGGATGTCAATCAA
>CACZCD010000178.1 GCA_902779565.1 uncultured bacterium
CATGAAATGGGACAAACTCTTCGATGCGCAGATGGAAGATACGGTGTGCTATCTCTGCGCGGACGTGAAGACGGGCGCGCTCGTTTCAAAGCAGCTTGAAGCCGACATGCCGAAGACGCTCGACGAAATCGGGTTTGATCTTGCCAAAGTCCCAGACGCCGACAAACCGCTTTCGGACGTGGAAGCGGACGAGTTCGGCAAGACGTTTGAGCAGACGCTCTACGGGCGGCGCACGTTCTGCCGCGCCTTTGTCTTTGGTGGTCACCGTTTCCTTATGATTGAACCAGAAGACGAGTTCTTCGGCACGCGCGACTTGATTGCGGGGGTGATGGCCCTGTTGCTGGCTCTGGTTCTCGGCAGCTTCGCGTTCCTTCTCGACCGCATCTTCAGTGACGCAGACCGGTTAAGGGCGTTTTACGCCGCTGCGGATGAGGCGCGGGCGAAGGACATGGAAATCGCAAAGTCCATCCAGGATTCTGTGCTCCCCGTGCCGCTTGGCGAAAGCCCCTATTTCCGCCTGTCGGCGTCCATGACCCCTGCGAGGGATGTCGGCGGCGACTTCTACGATTTCTTCATGCTCGACCAGACGCACCTCGCGTTCATGGTCGCAGACGTCAGCGGCAAGGGCGTAACCGCCGCGCTCTACATGATGAATGCGAAGACGCTCCTGAAGAATGCGGTGCTTGCACTTCGAGATCCCGCCGCCGCGTTTTCGCAAGTGAACGCAGAGCTTTGCAGAAGCAACACGGCCAACATGTTCCTCACGGCATGGGGCGGCGTTCTTGATCTAGAGACAGGGCTGGTGACGTTCGTCAACGCAGGACACAATCCTCCCGTGAAGGTTGTCGGTCGAAAGCCGGAGGACGAAAAGCCGGAAGATCACAGGACGGAGTACATCATGAAGAAGTCCGGACCGGTCCTGGCGTTTCTGGACGGCATCGAGTACAAGGCGCGTACGCTTTTCCTGAAGCCGGGCGACACGCTCTTCCTCTATACGGACGGCGTGACGGAGGCGTTTGACCGCGAGGGTGAACTTTTCGGCGAGGAACGGTTGGCGGATGCGCTCAATGCCGTAACGGAACCGGACCCCAAGGTGTCCTGCAACGTCGTGCGCATGGCGGTCGCCGCGTTCGCCGAGGGCGTTCCGCAGGCGGACGATCTTACGGTCCTTGCCGTGGAATACGTTTCGCGGCCGAACCTTTTTGTCCGCTCGTTCCCGCCGACGCCGGATGGCATCGAGCAGGCCTCTTGCTTCTTAGACGAGAGCCTCGAAAAATCTTTAAACAACCTTCCGGCTTCCGCCGCCGCCGCCCTCCATGTCATCGTTGACGAGATCACCTCGAACATCGTCAAGCATTCCCGCGCTTCGGGGTTTGAATTGGATGTCCAGTTTCTGGAAGAGTCGTCTAGCGTCAAGCTCATATTCATGGATGATGGCGAGCCTTACGACCCGCTCTCCCATGTCGATCCCGATACGACCCTCCCGGCGGAGGAACGTCCTGTGGGAGGGCTTGGGATCCTCATGGTCAAGAAGATGTCAAACTCCGTCTCCTACGAGCGCATACGCAACCGCAACTGCCTGACCGTATTCAAACAGGTTGAACGCGGTCCAGCCCCTGCGAAGAATGGCGAGACAATCTGAAAGGAAACGACACTATGGCAGGAGAATACCAGTTCAGTCTCATCGATGTGACAAAGCAGGCCGGCACGAAGACGATCCTGCAGGATGTCAACCTCAGCTTCTTCTATGGGGCGCACATCGGCGTGATCGGCGGCAACGGCGCCGGCAAATCGACGCTGCTGAAGATTCTGGCCGGGCTCGACACCGAACTCATGGGCACGGTGCAGGTGGCCAAGGGCACGAAGATCGGCTATCTGCCGCAGGAGCCTGAGCTGGACGATTCGAAGACCGTTGCCGAGGTCGTGGGGGAAGGGGCGCAGGAGGCCCGGTCGCTGGTTGAGCGGTACGAGGATCTCTGCTGTCAGCTGGATGATCCCAAGGCCGCCGCCGAGATGGAGCGGATACAGGCCATCATCGACGCCAACGACTACTGGAACATCGACAACCTCGTGGAGCGGGCGATGGCGGATATGGGCTGTCCGCCCGGCGAGACGCCCGTGAAGGTCCTCTCCGGCGGCGAACGCCGCCGCGTGGCGATCTGCCGTCTCCTGCTGACGAATCCCGATGTGCTGCTTTTGGACGAACCGACGAACCACCTCGATGCCGAGACGACGTTCCGTCTTGAGGAATATCTCAAGGAGTTCAAGGGCACGCTGATCGTCGTCACGCACGACCGCTACTTCCTCTCGGACGTGACGGACTGGATCCTCGAGCTTGACCATGGCATCTGCTATCCCTACAAGGGGAACTACGAGGAGTGGCTGAAGCAGAAGCAGGCGTTCCTGGCGCGCGAGGCGAAGGCGGAGAACAGCCGCCGCAAGCTGCTCGAGAACGAACTCAAGTGGATCCAGACCAATCCGTCCGGTCGCCACTCAAAGGCGCAGGCGCGTGTGAAGCGCTACGAGGAGCTGCAGAAGCAGCAGGTGAGCGCGCGCGAGGACGATCTTGTGATCCGCATCCCGCCGGGACCGCGTCTCGGCGATCTCGTGGTGAAGGCTGAGCATGTGAAGATGGGCTTCGGCGACAAGATCCTCTATGATGACCTAAACTTCGACCTGCCGCGCGGAGGCATCGTGGGCGTGATCGGCGCGAACGGCGCGGGAAAGACGACGCTCTTCAAGATGCTCACCGGCGAACTGAAGCCGCTCGACGGCTCGCTCCGCGTGGGCGAGACGGTGAAGCTCTCCTATGTGGACCAGCTGCGCGGCGAACTCGACCCGAACCATACCGTTTACGAGGAGATCACCGGCGGCGGCGAATTCGTGCGTCTGGCGGGCGAGACGATGATGAACGGGCGCGCCTACTGTTCGCGGTTCAACTTTCGGGGACCGGAGCAGCAGAAGAAGGTGGGCGTGCTTTCAGGCGGCGAGCGCAACCGCGTGCATCTCGCCAAGCTCCTGACGAGCGGCGGCAACCTGCTGCTTCTGGACGAACCGACGAACGACCTCGATGTGGCGACATTGCGTTCGCTCGAAGAGGGACTTCAGGAGTTTGGCGGCTGCGTGATGGTCGTTTCGCACGACCGCTGGTTCCTTGACCGCATCGCCACGCACATCCTGGCGTTTGAGGGGAAGGGGAAGACCTGCTGGTTCGAGGGAGGCTTCTCCGATTACCATGAGATGAAGACAAGGAGCAAGAGTTAAGTGCTCGTTGCGCTTGCTAAGCGTTCCTTTGAACCTAAATCTCGTCGCGGAAATTAAGGGAGACCTTTCTGCAGTCCTGCTGTCCATGCGGTTAAGGGAGACAATTCTGCTGTCCATGCGGTTGCCGGTTCATATCTGGATTCGGGAGGAGAACGCCACGCCGGAAGAGTTGGCCGGGTATTTCACGGAACTGGCCCGTCGTTTGGATGCGCATCCGCAGAAGATGCGGCTCATGATCGAGTCATCGGTGCCCGCCGTCCTTGATTTCGATCCGGTGGATGGTGAGCCGGTTGTCTCGGTTGGAGGCCTGACGCAGAAGTTTTGTCTGCGCCATCGATGGCTTCCAGAACATCCCGTCCCGCTTCCGTTAGGGCCTGTCCCCACATCCGCAGGGTCTGTCCCCGTATCTTCAGGGTCTGTCCCCATATCTGTTTCAGGGTCTGTCCCCAATACTATGAAGCGATTTCCTGGTTTTTTCGGAAGATTTTTCCCGAAAAAATGTGTTGTGTTGCTGATTGATCCGGTTGATGGCAACCGGTTTCGGGTGCGGTCGCGGCGCGTGCTTCGGGTGCCACGGTCTCTCTATGCGCTTTTTGCGGTTATCGCCGTCGCGGCCGTAATCACGCTCCATCCTCTTGCCCTGACCCTCTCCGCCCTGTTGTTGATCGCTCTCCTCGTGATTTCCCTCCAATCCTGATGGCATCGTGGGGTATTGCGTCACAAAGTTGAGATAATTTCGGCGAGGGGGTTGATTTTTGAGGGCGTTTTTGATATCTTACACGCCCTCTTGCCCAAAGACGGGAAGAGCACGGCTGAAAACCGTGATTGAAAACTAACCAAAAAAAGAACAAATAATGGCTATTCGCAAACCCGTCGAGGCCGCCGAGAAGTCGGCCGCCATGGCGGAACTCCTTGCCGGAGCCGGCAAGGGTGTCACGTTCAAGAATGGTTCCATCGTTGAAGGAACCGTCTCCGCAGTCAAGGGCGACTCTGTTTACACCGATATCGGCTACAAGTCCGAAGGTGTCGTGCGCCTTGACGAATTCCTCGATCCCGCAGAAGCCGTCCCCGGCCACAAGTTCAACGTCATGATCGTGGCGCTGGAGGACGACCGCACGGGCGCGCTCAACCTCTCCAAGCGTCGCGCTGACGATCAGATCCGCTGGAAGATGGTTCAGGAGCGCTACACCGAAGGGTGCGTCGTCACCGGTACGATCCGCGCCAAGGTCAACGGCGGTCTTATCGTCGACGTCGATGGCGTGGAGGCGTTCCTCCCCGGCTCGCAGCTCGACGTCATGCCGATCCGCGACCTCACGCCCTACATTGGGCAGACCTACGAATTCAAGGTCATCAAGATTTCCTCCGAGCGCCGCAACGTGATCATCTCGCGCCGCGAGCTGATCGAAGGCACGATGGCGGAGAAGAAGGCCGAGCTGCTCGGCTCGCTCCAGAAGGGCGAGGTCCGCAAGGGCAAGGTCAAGAACATCACCGATTTCGGCGCGTTCATCGATCTCGACGGCATCGATGGCCTCCTGCACATCACGGACATGAGCTGGGGCCGCATCAAGCACCCGAGCGAAATGCTCAAGGTCGGCCAGGAGCTGGACGTCATGGTGCTCGAAGTCGATCAGGAGCGCGAGCGCATCTCGCTCGGCCTGCGCGACCTCACGGAGAATCCGTGGAAGACCATCGCGGATCAGTTCCCGAAGGGCGCCCACGTAAAGGGCAAGGTCGTGAACCTCGCCGCCTACGGCGCGTTCGTCGAGATCGCTCCCGGCATCGAAGGTCTCGTCCACATCAGCGAATTCAGCTGGACCAAGCGCGTCGCGCGCGCCAGCGATATGCTCAACATCGGCGATGAGGTGGAGGTTGAGATCCTCTCCATCGATGCCGAGAACCAGAAGATTGCGCTCGGCATTCGCCAGACGCAGGAGAACCCGTGGGATACGGTGAAGGACCGCTACCCGGTTGGCGCCCGCGTCAAGGGCAAGGTGCGCAACTTCACCACGTACGGTGCGTTCGTCGAGCTCGAAGAGGGCATCGATGGCATGATCCACGTGAGCGATATGAGCTGGACGCGCAAGATCAACCATCCGTCGGAGTGCCTTGAGAAGGGCAAGGAGGTCGAGGCGATCGTGCTCGACGTCAATCCGGCGGAGCAGCGCATCTCGCTCAGTCTCAAGGCCGCGACGCCGGATCCCTGGTCCGAGATCGCCGCCAAGTACAAGGTGGGTGCGATCGTCAAGGGCAAGGTCTCCAAGATCGCGTCCTTCGGCGCGTTCATCGAGCTCGAGGACGGTGTGGATGGTCTCGTTCACATCTCGCAGATCTCCGATCAGCGCATTGACAAGGTCAAGGATGCTCTTCAGGCCGGCCAGGAGGTCGAGGCGCGCGTGGTCAAGGTGGACCGCAACGAGCGTCGCATCGGTCTTTCGATCCGCGCCGTCAACATGACGGAGGAAGAGATCAAGGCCCTTGAGGCCGAGGCCGCCGCGGAGCCGGCGGAAGGCACCGCCGCAACGGGAAGCACCGAGTCGTTCGGTGGCCTTGGCGCCGCTTTCGACGAGGCGTTCCAGAACGTGGAATGGCAGCCCGGCGAGGCGAACTGAAACCAAACTTAAGGAGGGAAGCAACATGTCTAGAGTATGTGAAATGTGCGGCAAGAAGCCCGCGGCCGGAAAGTCGATCATCCGGAAGGGTTCGCCCAAGTATAAGGGCGGCATCGGTTTGCACACGACCGGCATCTCGAAGCGCCGTTTCCTGCCGAACCTGCACGTCGTGCGTGTTTCGGACGGCAAGGGCAACACAAAGCGCATGTGCCTGTGCGCCAAGTGCATCAAGAGCGGCAAGGTCGCCAAGGCGTAAGAGCCGATCCGTACGGCCGCCGCGCGGCGGCCGACGTCAAACGGGCGGGCGCAGATCTGCGCCCGCCTTGTTTTTTTGTACGCAAGTTTCTTTGCGCCCGTCGGTGCGAAATGTGGTATAATTCCATCCATTCAAAAACACGAAAGGATTGATTCCCATGTCACTCAACAGACGCGATTTCATTTCATCGGCGGCGGGCGCCTTGGCGCTCGGCGCGTGCCCCACCTCCGCCTTCGCGGCGGCGAAGCCGGAGCCGAAGTTCATCTGGTCCTACC
The DNA here is from genome assembly GCA_902779565.1 of uncultured bacterium. GTDB lineage: Bacteria > Verrucomicrobiota > Kiritimatiellia > RFP12 > UBA1067 > UBA1731. The sequence goes on from CACZCD010000178.1 coordinate 6,405, forward strand.
TCGTCCATTTCGGGGTGAACTCCTGGAAGGACATTCCGCTCGAGACGCAGGATCCCAACATGCCCGAGAAGTGGCTCACGCGCTGCTGCGCCGACCACGTCCGCTTCGACGAACCCTCGTGGCAACGGCTCTCGGCGGGGCTCGCGAAGGCCGGCTGCAACCAGATCATCATAGATCTCGCGGAGATTGTCGTGTATCCGAGCCATCCCGAGCTCGCCGTCAAGGGCAGCTGGAGCGTGGAGCGCCTGCGCAAGGAGCTCGACCGTCTGCGCGGCATGGGCTTCGAGGTGATCCCCAAGATGAACTTCTCCGCCTGCCACGACACGTGGCTCAAGGACTACCACCGCATGGTCTCCACGAAGAAGTACTATCAGGTGTGCGAGGATCTCATCAAGGATGCCGCCGAGATCTTCGACCATCCGCGCTTTTTCCATCTCGGCTACGACGAGGAGACGGCGAGCCATCAGGCGAAGCACCTCTTCGCGGTCTGCCGCCAGGGCGAGCTTTGGTGGCACGACTTCCTCTGGTTCGTGAAAGTGACCGAGAAGACCGGTTGCCGCCCGTGGATCTGGAGCGACTACATCTGGAACCACAAGGAGGAGTTCCTGAACAGGATGCCGAAGAGCGTCCTGCAGTCGAACTGGTACTACGGCGCGGAGTTCGACACCAGCAAGATGAAGAACGCTTACCGCGTGGATACGTATGACGTGCTGGACAAGGCCGGCTTCGACCAGGTTCCGACAGGTTCCAACTTCAGCTGCGACACGAACTTTGCCGGCACCGTGAAGTACTGCGACGCGCACTGCAAGCCCGAACTCCTGAAGGGCTACATGATGGCGCCCTGGACGCGCAAGTTCGCGATTCATGAGGAGAAGTCGATCGAAGCGATTGCCCA
>CACZCD010000179.1 GCA_902779565.1 uncultured bacterium
CCGGCCCACTGGACCATGCCCTTGGCGGCGTCCACGTGGGTGACCTTCGCGCCGGCCGATGCACAGGCACAGGTTGCGCCGCCGGTGTAGCCAAAGAGGTTCAGCACCTTGACGGGGCGTTTGCAGGCGCGGATCAATCCGGCCATCCTGCCGTTCACGCGTCCGGCGGACGGGAAGGGGCAGGATGTCATTGTTGTCTATGAAGAGGATCTGGTGGATCTGCAGGAGCCGATCAAGATCCCGCTTCCGTTTGGCGGCACCCTCTGGTCGGTTGATTTTCCCGTGTATGGGGCGCCGCCCCACGCGCCCGCCCAGATAGCCGTGGAGGTGGGTGGCGTGATGTCGGCCACGTGCGTGCCGGTCGTCAATGTCCAGGCGCTGGCATATAGGAACCTCCGGGATCGCATTCCCGGCGTGGCGACGCGCAACGTGACGCGCGCGGCGGTGAAGATCGCGGCCCAGCAGGTGGCCAACCATGTCGATACAGGGAACGTTTACGCCAATATAGCTCTGATGGCGGGCGTGTTCGCCTACAACGCGTTCAGCACGGTCATCACCGAGGCGGATACGCGCTGCTGGCAGACGGTGCCCGAGCATGTCCACCTCGCGCGGCTTCGCGTTCCCGAGGGGACGTCCAGCTTGACCTTGCGCAACGCGCTCACAGGGCGTGCGTGCGAGATTGCGCTTCCCCCGTCGGGCGGTGGCACGCGTCTCGTTTGGTTTACGGACGCGCGCGGGTTCGCGACGACCAGCGTGTTGACGGTGGGCGGCAAGGGTGCGCCAGCCTGGACGCGCACGACTTCGCTTCTGTATCCATGAGGGATCAGACATTTCACAACAACAAACGAAAAGGAGAGACAATACAATGAAGAGACTGATGATAGGGATGCTGCTGCTTGCGTCCACCTCGGTGTTTGCGGCCGTTGCGACCGTTCAGCAGATTGAACCGGGCGTCCGTCCCGTCTACAACTCCGGAACGGGCGTGATGCCGGCCGGTGCGCAGGAGGCGGTGCCGAAGGCTAGCCGTCAGCTGCAGAAGGATAATCTGGTCGGCGTAGGTTTTACGCCAGTGATGTTAGGTTTCTTCACGCCGCTTCAGATCCCGGGACCAGACTTTGATGTCGGAGGTCTCCGGCTCAACCTCTTCTACAGCACATGTTGCAACTTTGATGGTCTCGATGTCGGCCTCGTCGGCGTGTCGAAGAACCACGCCAATGGCTGGCTCTTCAATGTGGTAAGCGTGGTCTTTGGTGATGGTCTCGGTCTCCACACGGGCGGCGTGAACTACTTGAGCGGCGACTTCAAGGGACTTCAGTTCGGGGTCGCCAACTGGATTGATTCCGGCGATGCGTTCCAGGTCGGCGTCTACAATGGCGCCTATGACGTGCAGGGACTTCAGATCGGCGTGATCAACACGGCCAACAAGATGCAGGGGCTTCAGATCGGTGTGGTCAACATCATCTCCAATTCCGATCTCTCGTTCTTCCCGATCATCAACGGTTGGTTTTGAGATGAAAGCTTGGGGCTTGGAGCATAGAGCTTAGATCAACCTACAACCTCTCAAACCTCTCAAACCTTTAGATTAAAGAAAAGGAGTAAAAAATGAAGATGAGAAAATGTGTTTTGACGGGCGCCGTCCTGCTGTGCGCGGTGGCGTTTGGACAAACGGCCGGCATCCAGACGGTGTCGGAGGTCGAGTCGCGCAAACAGTCCGCCGAGCTGGATGCTTTCAAGGCGCGTGTCGCCGCCGCGAACCCCGGGCTCGACGTGGTGAAGATCGAGGAGGATGTTGTGCGCCGCGCCGTCCTGGCGCCGCCGCCCCCGCCGCCGCCGACCAAGCCCCCGGTGATGGCGATCTTCGTGAAGAACCATACGAAGACGTCGTCAAAGGACGACATTTCGAACGCCTATCGCGATCCGAATTCGACGGCCCCCATCATGGACGATCAGGTGGATGGCATCCGCGACCGTCTGGCGGCGGAAGTCTCCGGGATGGATTTCATCGTGATGGACTCCGCTGAGATCGGCGCGGCGTTCAACCGCTACAAGATCACCACCGCCGAGGAGCGTGCCGGACTCATCGCCGGACTCTTCACGGGCGGCAGCGTGACGCGCGTGGCGCAGATGCTCGGCGCCGACTACATCCTCACGGCCTCCATCGTCGGCGCGTCGCAGATGCGGCGTCCTGCGGGTGACCGGGGCGTGACGATCTATACGCTCCGCATGACCACGAAGGTGCTCGACGCCACGACCGGCGGCAGCGTGTACGGCAAGAACTGGTCGAACAAGCGCCCCGTTCCGATGGGCAACAGCGATGATGCGATGGCCATCTATGACGACCTCATCGACATGTGGGTGCAGGATACGGGTGCGGATCTCGCGGCGGCTCGCCCGCGTTGGCGTGCACCGGTGGCGGATTCCGGCGTGCTGGCGTCCTTCACGGTCAGGACCACGCTTGACGACATCTTCACCCCGCTGGCGACGACGGTCGACGCGTCCAAGCCCGTGCAGGAAGAACTGCGTGTCGTCGCGGGCGGTATCTCCGTCGCGATCGATGGCGCGGTTGTCGGTTCGTCGGGCGGTACGTTCCGCGCCCGTCCCGGACTCCACCAGATGACGGTCAGCCGTCAGTGGATGACGCCGTGGACGCAGACGGTCAACATCTCGGAAGGGGCGGTGTTCAATGTGGCGCTTGAGCTTTCAGCCGCTGGATTTGAGCACTACAAGAACAAGGAGGCGTTGCGCGCCGAACTGGCGCTCGCCTATGCCGAGGCGGCGTTCCGCCGCGGCTGCCGCATCAACTTCGACTCGGCTGCGTGGAAGAACGTGACGTGGGCGCCGGGCGCTTCCGCGACGTCGGTCTCGTCCTCGACGTTCGTCCAGTCCGTCGAAGCCGATGCGACCCCGCAGACGCCCGTCCAGCCGGTTGCCCAACCGGCGACCGTTCAGCCGACAATCGTCCAGCCGACTGTCCAGCCGACCGTTCAACCAACCACCGCTCCCTAACCATTTTTAAAACGAAAGGAAGAAATGAAAATGAAACTCGCTTGCATTGCTGCGTTCGCGCTTGCCTGCACCATGGCCGCCGGCTGTCGCACGACGGCCGGCACGTCCGTCGTGATGAATCATCAGACTGGCGGCTCCGTGATCTATGAGGGCAATACGCGTCTTCACAACAATATGTCCGTTACGGCCGTCACGTATGACAAGGTGCCGAACGGCCTTAACCGCGTGAACATCCAGCTGACTTCGCTCATCCAGCGGGATCAGTACCTTCAGTACCGCATCGCCTGGTTTAACTCTGAAGGCATGGAGATTGACTCGGATTCGCGTGTCTACCGTCCCCTCACTCTGCACGGTCTCGATTCCGTCACGGTGACGGGTGTCGCGAACAATCCGGCTGCGGTCACCTCGCGTCTGCGCGTGCGTGAAGTGCGTTCACTCCATCGCTGAAGCCATACGGTTTACCTTCAATAACGAAAACAAGGAGACTAAAGATGAAAGCAAACATTTACTTTTTCGTTGGGCTGACCCTGTTCGCGATGTGTACGGGCTGCGCCACTGGACATGGCCCGGTGTATGTCGGGAATCCGGATGATGTCCGTCCGTTGACGACGAAGATCGAACCTCAGGATGTCCGCGTGACGGTGGAGAAGATGACGGAGTCCCTGCTCTCGGATCCGGGCGTGCTGGACGCCACCAAGGGCGCGAGGCCCATCCTCGACATCGAGCCGATGAAGAACAAGACGCAGATGATCGTGGACATGAAGAGCATCACGGACTCCATCCGCATGCGTCTCATCCGTTCGCGGCAGTTCCGTTTCGTGGACCGCTCCACGTCGGGCGCCGACATCACGATCATGGATGAGCAGGCGCAGCTTGGCCTCACAGATCGCCGGAAGGCCATCCGCCCCGGCCAACAGTCCGCTGCGCAGATGTACTTGACGGGCGAACTCACCGAAATGACGCAAACCGACGGCCGGACGCTGCATCGCTCCTACAAATTCTCCATGATCCTCAAGGATCTGCTCTCGGGCGAGATTGTCTGGGCCGACGAGAATCCGATCAGCAAGGTGACGCATCGCTCCGTTTTTTAACAGCGTGATTCCGGGCGGTATGCTATAATATGCCGCCATGGAAATGAAAGTCTTCAATTCGCTCACGCGGCGTGAGGAGTCCCTGGCTCCTCTCGCCGACAATACGGTCCGCTTCTACACGTGCGGACCGACCGTGTACAATTTCGCGCACATCGGAAACTTCCGCGCCTACACGTTCGAGGATATCCTGCGCCGCGTGATTCAGTTCAACGGCATGAAGGTGAAGCAGGTGATGAACCTCACCGATGTCGATGACAAGACGATCCGCGGTGCGAACGCCGCCGGCGTCGCCTTGACAGACTACACGAAGACCTACAAGGACGCTTTCTTCGCCGACCTCAAGAAGCTCAACATCCAGCCCGCCGAGGTCTATCCCGCCGCGACCGACCACATCCCCGAGATGATCGCGCTCGTGGAGAAGCTTGTCGAGAAGGGCGTTGCCTACAAGTCGGACGACGGCAGCGTCTATTTTGCCGTCACGAAGTTCCCCGGTTACGGGAAGCTTGCGCACATCGACTTCGACAACCAGCGCACCGGCGCGCGCTGCGCCGCCGACGAGTACGACAAGGAGAACGTGGGCGACTTCGCGCTCTGGAAAGCGTGGGAGGAGAGTGATGGCCCCGTGGGCTGGGATTCGCCGTGGGGACGTGGCCGCCCCGGTTGGCACATCGAATGCTCCGCGATGTCGATGAAGTACCTCGGCGAGACGTTCGATCTCCACACCGGCGGCATCGACAACCTTTTCCCGCACCACGAAAACGAGATTGCGCAGGCGGAGGCCGCGACGGGCAAGGAGTTCGTGAAGACGTGGATGCACTGTGCGCACCTCAAGGTGAACGGCGAAAAGATGAGCAAGAGCGCCGGCAACTTCTTCACGCTCCGCGATCTGCTCGAGAAGGGCTGGAGCGGCCGCGAGATCCGCTACGTGCTCGTGAACGCCCACTACCGGCAAGGACTCAACTTCGCGTTTACGGCGCTTGAGGACGCGCGCAAGTCGCTGGAGCGCATCGACCGCTGTGTGGATGCGCTCACCGCGGCGGCGAACGGAGTCGCCGCCGGGGAAACGCCCGATTGGGCGGCGAAGTGCCTTGACGATTTCGCGGCGGCGGTCAATGACGATCTCAACACGCCGAAGGCGTTTGCCGCGCTCTTCGAGCTGGTGCGCCATGCGAACGCGTATCTTGGGGAACGGGGAACGGGGAACGGGGAACGGGGAACGGGGAACGGGGAACCCTCGGCCATACTTGACGTCTTCAAGCGGATGGATTCCGTCTTGGGCGTGATCTTCTTCGGCAAGGCGGCGAAGGCCGAGGTGCCCTCTGAGATTCAGGCGCTCTTGGATCAGCGTGCCGAGGCGCGCAAGGCGAAGAACTGGGCTGAGAGCGATCGGCTCCGTGACGAAATCGCTGCCGCCGGTTGGCTCGTCAAGGATTCCAAGGACGGCCAGTCCGTCACGAAAAAATAGCGAGCGTGCCGCTGAAGGCACGTGCGTGGTTTGCGTCTTGAGCGCCAGTGATCTTCCCCATGATGAACGGCAAGGGAAAAGACGAGAGCGAAATTCGCGACACAATTTGCGATTGCGGTCTGGCGGCGCAGATGGAGGCCGTCCGCAACGGATGGCTTCAGGGGCGGTATCATTCGGGAGACGGGGAGACTGTCGCCGAAATGCTTTCGTTCAATTCCGTCTTCGAGATCAATCCCTTTGAGGTTGGCGCCCGTCATGCGGCAGAGCGGCGTATCTATGCGTCGCGGCGACGGTTTGTTGACGAATGGTTTGAGCTCAAAGGTTTTTCGAGGCGCGCGTTCCTGTCGCTTTCGACCGGCGAGATGCGGCGCGTCCTTTTCGCCCGGGCGATCCTGACGGGGGCCAAGCGAATCGTATCGGACGATCTTTTCGACGGACTCGATGTCGTTTGGCGCCGGAAGCTACGCACTATCGTGGCGGCGCTCCGGCAGGGAGGCGTGATGGTCGCGGCCGGGGGGCGTTCTGCTTTTGGGCGGCAGTCCTTTGATGTTCCAGCGAAACGCCGCGCCGGCCGCCGGAATGCCGTTGCGGAACGGGGTGGCCGGGTGGCGTTTTCCCTGCGTGACGTGAACGTGTCGTTCGGGAAGAGGACGCTTTTCCGTGACTTCAGCTGGACGGTTCGCGAAGGGGAGCGGTGGCTGCTGAAGGGTCCGAACGGCAGCGGCAAAACGACGCTGCTCGCGCTCATATCGGGCGATTCGCCGTTGGCGTATGCCTTTGACATCTCGCTGTTCGGGAAGCGGCGCGGGGCCGCCGGCGTCACGTTGGCCGATCTCCGGGCGCATATCGGCATCGTCTCGGCGGAGCGGTGTGCCTATCTCCGCCAGACCATCGGCGAACAGCTGGACGCGGCCTTGCGGCGCGGCACAAGGATCCTGCTTCTGGACGAGCCGTGTTACGGCCTTCCGCCGCCGGAAGAGGCGGGGATTCTTTCCCGAATCTCGGCATGGCTTGATTCGCATCCGCGCGTCGCCGCCATCTGCGTCGCGCACAGGCGCGGACACGTCCCCGCCGGTTTCACGCATGAACTTTCACTTGCAGGCAAGCCGAACGCAGCGGTCAGGAAGGTAGGTCGTTTATGTGGAGAATAGTCTTTCAGGTGTTTCCGCTCGTCGTGTGGTGCGTGGCGATTTTGGTAGTTGTGAAGCCGATGAAGTTCACGCGGCGCACGTCGCTGATCCTGTCGTTTGTCATCTTGGTGTCGCTAAGCAAGTTTGCGTTCTATGCAGTTGTCGGCGGGGATGGGTTCAACCCGGATCTGCCGGCGGGACTCATCTGGTTCTGCGGATGGATCTATGCGGCTGCGATTCTGCTGACGGGATTTGCCTTTGTCTGCGTTCTGGGAGATGGCGTCCTGCGCCTTTGCCGTCACTCTGTGGGTCTGCGGACCAAGCGCATCCGCACCGCTTTGCTGGCGCTCGCCGCTGCCGCCGTTTCGCTGTGGGGCGTTTACGAAGGCGTCTGCATCCCCTCCGTCCATCGCGTTGAGATTTTCTACAAGGATCTGCCGCCGGCGTTCGACGGCTATCGCATCGTGCATCTGAGCGACCTGCATTGCTCCACGGCGGCACGGCGCGAACGTTTTGAGCGGATTGTCGCGCGCGTGAATGCGCTTGAGCCCGATCTTATCGCGATTACGGGCGATTTTGTGGATGGCACCTCGGGGGATGGCGTGTGGGGCTGCACGGGCAACCATGAGGCCTACTGGAACTGGTATGGTTGGGCCGAGCTGTTTCGGAAGTGGGATGTGCGGATGCTCTCCGAGTTGACGCTGCATTCGAATAACATCATCCGGCGTGGTGAGACCACTCTTGCACTGGGTGGTCTGATGGATCCAGCATTCTTCAGAGGCACGGAACATCTGTCGTCTGCATCCTCGGCATTCCGCAATGCGCCGCCGGGTGCGTTCCGTATCCTTCTGTTTCATCGTCCGACTACGGAAGAGATCGCAACGACGGCGGCGGATGTGCGGTTGCAGCTCTCGGGGCATACGCACGGTGGCGCGGTGCCGCTCTTGCGTCAGCTCGTCTCGTATGTGAACGAAGGGCATGTGCGTGGACTTTACGAGTTCGCGCCGGGTCGTTTCCTCCATGTGTCGCCCGGCACGGGGCAATGGGCCGGCTTCCCGTTGCGCCTCTTCAATCCCGCGGAGATCACGGAAATCGTCCTGCGCGTCTCACCCGAGACTCAAAGGTAATCTCTCAAAGGTGGGGATGGTATCGTGTGAAGACAGGGAGAAATTATGAGAATACTGACTCCCCCTCTAAGATAGAGGGGGTGGCCGGAGGCCGGGGGAGTATGACGGGAAACGGGATCACATACCCCCTTGCCCCTCCGGGGCACTCCCCCTGTCTCAGGGGGAGAGTCTGACATGCCATCCCCGACCTTGCGACATTACCAACTTAAAACTCTAAACTCAAACTTCCAAACCTCTAAACCCATGACAACACGTTGCGATACAAGGACTGTCCAAGTCGGGAAGGTCGCCATCGGCGGTGGCGCGCCGGTGAGCGTGCAGACGATGCTGGCGGACGACCCTCACGATGCCGCCGCAATTGTGGCACATCTTCAATCGTGTGCGGCGGCGGGTGCGGATCTCGTGCGGCTGACGGTACCGGACCTTGCGGCGGCGCAGGTGCTGGGCGAGGTCATGAAGGTGAGTCCCGTTCCGATCGTCGCCGACATCCATTTCGACGACCGGTGCGCGCTTGCGGCGATTGCGGCGGGGGCGCATGCGCTGCGGCTGAACCCGGGCAACATCGGCGGACGCGACCGCGTGCAGGCGATTGCGCGGGCGGCGAAGGCGAAAGGGATCCCGATCCGCATCGGTGTGAACGGCGGCAGCTTGGAGAAGGGTGAGACGCTCGTCTCGTCTGCGCTGAAGCACGTGAAGCTTTTGGAGGATGAAGGGTTCCGGGAGATTGTCGTTTCGGTGAAGGCGTCGGACGTGGCGACCACGATCGCCGCCTACCGGGAACTGGCGGAACGCACGGATCTGCCGCTGCATCTGGGACTGACAGAAGCCGGCACGTTCCTGCGCGGGACCGTCCACTCCGCCGTCGCGCTCGGCATCCTACTTTCCGAAGGGCTGGGCGATACGGTGCGCGTGTCGTTGACGGATGCGCCCGAACGCGAGGTGAAGGTGGGACTGGAGCTGCTGCGTGCGCTGGGGCTGCGGGCGCCGGGTCCGTCGGTGACGAGCTGCCCGACCTGCGGGCGCGCGAAGTGCGACGTGCAGGGTGTGGCGGAGCAGATTGAGCGGGAGCTGGAGACGCTGGCGGCGGGACGGCCGTCGATGCCGTTCCCGCATGTGGCGGTGATGGGGTGCGTGGTGAACGGTCCGGGCGAGGCGAAAGGGGCTGATGTCGCGCTCTGCGGCGGGGAGGGGGTGTTCCTGCTCTACGAGGATGGTGAGCTGAAGCGAAAGGTTCCCGAGTCTGAAGCCGTCCATGCCGTCATCGAAGCTGTCGCGCGCCGGCTTCACGCCGATCCTGTTTTGTGGTAAAATGCGGGGCCATGGAAACACCTATCAAGATTCTGCTTGACCGGAAGCGTGAAGGACGGGAGCTTGCGGTCTCCGAGATCCGCGCGCTGATCGCCGCCTACACGAAGGGCGAGGTGCCCGACTACCAGATGGCGGCGTTCGCCATGGCGGTCTGCTGCCGTGGCATGACGGCGCAGGAAACGCTCGCCCTCACCGAGTCCATGCGCGATTCGGGATCGTGTCTCGATTGGTCGGACCTGCTGCGCCCGACCGCCGACAAGCACTCCACCGGCGGCGTGGGGGACAAGCTCTCGCTCATCATCCAGCCGCTCGCGGCGAGCTGCGGCGTGGCCGTGCCTTCGCTGACCGGGCGCGGATTGGGTCTTACCGGCGGCACGGCCGACAAGCTCGAATCGATTCCCGGCTACAACGCCTCGCTCTCGCTGGCGGACTTCAAGCGCGTGGTGGCGGACTGCGGCTGTTCAATGACGGTGCAGACGGCGGAGATCGCGCCGGCGGACAAGAAGCTTTACGCCCTGCGCGATGTCACGGGCACGGTGCCCTCCATTCCGCTGATTGTCGCCTCGATCCTCTCGAAGAAGCTGGCGGAGGGCGCGGGCACGCTCGTCTTCGACGTGAAGTGCGGGAAGGGCGCGTTCATGCAGACGCCCGATCAGGCCCAGGCGCTCGCCGAGGCGCTCGTGAACGGCGCGAAAGGGGCGGGACGGAAGGCCGCCGCCCTTGTGACGGCGATGGACGAGCCGCTCGGATTCGCCGTCGGCAACGCCCTCGAGGTGAAGGAGGCGATCGACGTGCTCAAAGGTGAGGGTCGGCAGCCGGAGGATGTCGTGTCGCTTTCCGTGGAATTTGCGGCCCTGATGCTTTCGCTCGCCAAGGGCTTCGATCTGGAGACGTCGCGCGCGCGGTGCCGTGAAAACCTCGCCAACGGCAAGGCCTACGCGGTGTTCGCGGAGATGGTGCGTCTGCAGGGCGGCGATCTGGCGCGCTTCGAGGCCGAGAACCGCGACGGCGGCGATGCGCCGTCCCTTGAGCTGAAGGTGGAACGCGCCGGTTATGTCGCGTCCATCGATGCGCAGCAGGTGGCGCGTGTGGCGTTTGCGCTGGGAGCTGGGCGTGCCAAGACCGATGATGCGATCGATCCGGCGGCGGGGGTGCGGCTGGCCGTCACGCATGGCGATGCCGTGTCGCCGGGGCAGCCGGTCGCGAAACTGTTTGCGCGGACGAAATCGGCCGGTCTTGAAGCCGCCGCCGCCGACCTTGCCGCCGCCTTTTCGTTCACGGCCGAGCCGCCGCCTCCGCGACGTCTCGTTCTCGCGTAGGAGTTTAGAGTTTCCAGTTTAGAGTTTGGAGTTGTCGCGGTAAGAGATAAAACGACCACCAGTTTAAAAGGAGATAAAAGGAGAAAACATGAAGTCAAACGAATCACTGGGCAGAAGGGCCTTTCTGAAGGCAGGCGCGGGCGGCGCGGCGATGGTCGTTGCCGGCTGTGCGACGGGCGGCGTATCGGGCGACGGCATCCGGAACGTCCGCGCGGAATCGCCGGAGCTGCAGGCGCACAAGCGCGCGGCGCTCGAGGCGGCGAAGGAGCTCGGCCCCACGATGACGGATGTGGAGGTGCGGCGCACGCGAAACATTCCCGGGAAGCGCGCGGCGTTCTACTTGGATGACGTGATCTTCCTGTTCCGGGATCTCGCCCGCGAACGGCCGAAGTCCTGCTGGGACCACTTCCTGCTGGCGGCGTTCAAGGAGGCGCACGAGAAGTACGGGCTCAAGGCGCAGTTCAACGTCTTCTTCCGCAACGACTTCTACTACGGCGCGCGCGGCGCAGAGTTCACGCTCCGCGACATGCCGGATACGTGGAAGCAGGAGTTTCAGGCGGCGAAGGACTGGTTCCGTTTCGGATTCCACTCCTATTCTGAGTTTCCGGATTATCCCTGGATCAACGCGAGCTACGACGACGTGAAGTTCACGTGGGATGCGATCACCCGCGAAGTGGAGCGCTTCGCCGGGCCGGGGATGTTCGCGAAGGCCGTCACGCCCCACTGGGGACCGATGTCGAAGGAGGGGTGCATCGCGCTCAGGGATTGCGGCGTGAAGACGATCTGGTGCTCCTCCGGCAAACGCTATGCGTACACGGGCGACCGGACGATCCTCCCCTACGGCCATGGCATGCGCATCGAGAACTTCCGAAAGCCGGAGACGGCGATGTACTGGCGCGCGGGCGGCGGCGATGACATCAGCGTCTCGGCCTGCGGCTACAACCATCTCCTGCCGGAACAGGTGAAGGTGACGCACGGCACGTACAACTGGCTGCACGACCGGGCGACGGGCTGCAACTTCATGACGTTCGGCTGCGGCGCGCCGTGTCTCAACCTCTGGCGGCTCGAGGACATTCCGAAGCGGATGGCGCAGGCGATCGGCAAGGAGTTTCTCATCCATGCCACGCACGAGGAGTACTGGTTCAAGGATTATTTCGCCTACCAGCCTGATTCGCGCGAAAAGCTGCTGACGGCGGTCAAGGCCGTGCACGACGCCGGCTACCAGTACGCCTTTATCGAAGACAAGATTGATTGGAATTAAGAAAGGAGCATGTTATGAATCGGAAAGGACTTTTCGCAATTGCGGCGGTGATTTGTGCGGGCGTGGCGTCTGCAACGTCAACGCCGGCCGGATGGACCGACGACTTCGAGGCGGCCAAGAAGCAGGCGGCGGCGGAAG
>CACZCD010000180.1 GCA_902779565.1 uncultured bacterium
AGGCGACAGCGCTTCTCGAAAAAATGATGGCCGGAAAGGCAAAGCGCGACACGACCGTTTTAGTGAATCCTCTCAACATAGCCGTGCGACGCTCGACGGATGCCATAGCCGCGAACGATCCGACGCTCCGTTCCGCGCTCCTATTTGTCGCCCGAAACATCTCATGCCCGTTCGGTCCTTCTCAAGTGGCGGAAGCGCTCGGCATCACGACTGAGCACCTGAACCGCATCACGCAACGGGAGATTGGCCGTCCCGGATGCAGCGTGTGTATGGTGCTTTCATATCCGGCAAGGATTGCGACCTCCTGTGGGACGGCGATGTGGTTGTTGTGGCAGACGCGTGAAAGGAACTCGGCATTGTAGGCATTGAAGGCGAGAACCGCCACAGGCTTCGGTACCGAGAGGATCTTTTCGAGCAGCCATCGTTCGAGTGCGGTTCTATCTTCAGGCCGATCCGCCTCGTCCGGCCAACACCATTTTACGGGCCGTGGTTCGCCAAATGCCTCGGCGAACGCTTCGTATCGTCGTTGGTGGAGGGACGTCCATTCAAATGCGAAGAACACGGCGTGGCGGAAGTTGTGGCTGTGGAAATGGTCGGCGGCAAGTCTCCCTAAGGTGGCGGAATCCGTGCAGACGCATCCGAGATTGGCGCGGTCAAGAACGCCAATGATGTCAACAACCGGTATGCCGCGCGCAAGAACATCGTCGAGAAATGAGGTCATCACGGGCGTGTTGAGCAGCATGGCTATGATTCCGTCGCCCTGCCAGTTGTGGGGTGGGTTGTAGCGTTCCTCGAGCTCAATGTCCCAGTTCCGCCGAATGGCATGCTCTATGATGCCGCGATAGAGGGACTCCATGTAGGGCCCGCCGAGCAGAAGCACGTTCTTGCGAGATTTTTTTCTCATTCTGAACGCGAATTATATCATACCCAAAGAAAAATGTTATTTCAATACTCTAAAAATAACATCTTTTCCGGTACGGGTCCAAATGCCTTTTTGCTATACTTTTCGGCATTGAGACAAACATTTAATGCTTGGTGGAATGTGAAATGAAACGTACAGAACCATCCGTAAATCCGAAACCCAAGTTCGTCTGGTCCTTCCTTGTGCATTTTGGAATGAACATGTGGGGCGACAACATGGGCAAGCCGAGCCGCAATGGGCTGATCAAGAAGCGACTCACAGATCGTGAGTTTGAGTTGGTTTGTGGAGATGATTATCTGCGGCAGGATTGCGTGCGGTTTGATGAGGTGCTCTGGCGCGACCTTTCGGAGCAGCTTTGCAAGGACGGCTGCAATCAGATTGTTGTCGATGTGGGCGAGTTCCTGAAATATCCGAGTCATCCCGAAATGGCCGTGAAGGGCAGTTGGGAACCGGATCGTCTTGTAGCGGAGGTGAAGCGGCTGAACGGAATGGGATTTGAGGTAGTGCCAAAGCTCAACTTCTCGTGCTGCCACCGTGCATGGCTTGGAGAATATGGACGAATGGTTTCCACACCGAAATACTACGAGGTGTGTGCCGACCTGATACGGGATGCGTTGGAGGTGTTCAGGGGGACGCGATTCCTTCACATCGGCATGGACGAGGAGCACATGCCCTCCTACCAGCGCTACAACACGATGCTCGTCATGCGTCAGGGCGAACTCTGGTGGCACGATCTCCTCTGGCTCGTCAAGGAAGTCGAGAAGCATGGCGTGCGTGCGTGGATGTGGCATGACTTTCTGCGCAAGCACACGATGGAGGAGTTTGCGAAGAGGATGCCGAAGACCGTCGTGCAGAGCCCATGGACGTACCAGATAGATGACACGACGAAGTACGAGAACCTGTTCTGGATGTTCAAGACACTCTCGAAAGGCGGGTACGACACCGTGCCGTGCAGTTCGCACTGCTATGGCGGCGACAGGGGTTTCGTGAAACTGGCCGAGTGGTGCCGGGACAACATGGAGCCCACGCACTTCATCGGCTATCAGATGGCGCCGTGGATGCAGACGGGCGAGGCGTATCGTCGTCTGCTTTTCAGGGGTTCGGAACTTCTTGCCGAGGCGAAAGCCGCTGTTGAAGGGCGGGCGGTTGCCCCACGTCCGCCGAAATCTTCCGAAGGAGCGGCGACATGAACCGGCGTGAATTTATGATGGCGGCGACCGCAGCGGCGCTGGGCGGTGCGAAGGCGACGGATTCCTCCGTCTCACTCTCCAACCCTCAACGTCCAACCCTCAACGCCCAACCCACACCCCGCAACCGGCATCCGTATCAGGGAATCGACTGGGCGACGGCGCACCAGATACGCGGTACTACGCATGTGCACTGCACGAACCAAGCGGATTTGGACGAGATATTGAAGCGCATCGAATTCCTGACGCTTTCCAACTACTATCCGAGTGCGCCGTGGTATCCGCTTGCGAAGATGACCGAGAACTACTGGCGCGTCCACCACGAATTCCCGGTCATGGTGAACGGCAAGCGTGTGGAGGGTCCGTTCGACTGGAACAAGATTGTCGGCAAGTGGATCAAGGAGCTTCCGCCGGAACTGCAGAAACAGTATCCGTTCAAGGAGGGCAGCAAGATCTTCCGCCCGTTGCCTGACGGGGTTCTTGAGGCGCCGAACGCCGAGCACCATGCGTTCCTCTTGGCGAACGGGCGCAACCACGGCCACCTTCACATGAATTCGCCGGGTTCCATGTTTGCGTCCGGTACGTTCGACCAAGGCCAGCGCAACCGGTTCCAGACGGGCACGCGCGGTGGCTACCATTTCGGCTCTGGCGAAGTGTGGAAGACGGCCATTGACCGCATGATAGCAGGGTTCATCTATTCCGACGGCGGTGGTGTAACGATCAACCACCCTGTGTGGTCGTCGTATGACCGAAACCTTATTTTGAAGATTCTCGACCACGATCCGCGCGTGTTGGGCATGGAGGTGATTGAGGGCGGCGGCGTGAATGGCGAGGCGTATTGGGACTGGGTTCTTGCGACAGGGCGTCAGTGCTTCGGTTTCTTCGTGCCGGACCACAGCATCCGGCAGAAGTCCGGGACGTTCGGCGTGAACGTGCTTGTCACACCGGAACGCACGGCGCACGCCTGCCTCAAGGCTTACCGCGACGGCAACTTCTACGGCGCGAAAAGGGGACTGAACGAGCTGAAGTTTACGCGCATCGCCTTTGACGGAACGACGGTCGCGGCTGAGACCGACCGGCCGGCGCGGCTTGTGGTCATCACAGGATGCGGCATTGTCAAGGAGGAGACGCGGGCGACATCGATCAAATGGACGATGGAGGGCGTTTACGGATGGAGCGCACCACGCAAGGACGCGCACATCTATGCGCGCATCAAGGCTTATGCGCTCGACGGATCCGGCGAAGAACTTTTCTCGCAACCGTACATGTTATGTTAGTGTTTAGTTGTTAGTGGTTAGTTGTAAAAACAGAATCGTCAATGAAAAGGAGAATCGTATGAAAGCAATGATAACAGTGATGGCGGTTGGTTGCTGTGCAGCAACCGCCTTGGCGGCGCTGACCTCGCGTTCCTACGTGCAGGATGGCCTGATCGCCCAATACGACGGCATCAACAATGCTGGCCACGGTGTCGCGCATGATCCGAATGCCGCGACATGGGTTGACCTCACCGGCAACGGCAACAACGGCACGGTCAACGCCGTCGTGACATGGGGTGAGAAAGGTTGGGTGAACTCGACGGCGAGCATCCAACCTGTGACGGTCGGCTCTGGACTCACCGCCGCAATTGCCGCTGCTGGTCGGTTTTCCGCACAGATGACCGTTGCGTTCTCCGATTCGGGAAGCATACGGTGCCTTCTGGGGCAGAATCCCAACACCTCCAATGCCTACGAGTTCAATATTGAGCGGAATACCAGCGGAAACATGTGCTTCTATGTTGGCTCCCCAGTATGGGCTCGTACGTCAATCACCATGCCGATTGCGGCGGAAGCCTGGACGCCGATTACCTTGATCGTGGCAACCAACCTGCAGAACTATTCCTTCAGATTCTATAACGCCACCAATCCGGACGGAATCACAGATAGCGGCACGACGGTCAGCAAGATCCTGAAGTTCAATTCGACCTGTAGCACGGTCATCGGCGGAGGCACGGCTTCTAACGACTGGACGTTCCGCGGCACGTACAATGCCTTCCGCCTCTACAACCGAGAGCTGACCGCAGACGAGATTAAGCTCAACGCCGCAATTGACGCCGTGCGGTTCAATGGTGGCGATCCGACGGACTATGCGATACTGGCGAACTATACGTTTGACGACGAAGGGTATCTTTGCGCAACGTTCACCGCGACGGCAGAGGCGGGTGGCAAGATTCGCGTGGCAGGTGAGACGGACGCGACAGGCGTGGCCCTTCCCGTGAGCGCAGGAATGGCAGCGACATTTACGGCCGTTCCTGATGGGGGGTATGTTTTCCAGGAGTGGACGGGCGACATCTCCGCCATTGCGACCGGCTCGTTCCTCACGCCGACCATCTCCGTCAAGTCGGCGAACGACGGTGTGGTACAGGCCGTGTTCAGAAAGTGCGGCACGGCGCTAGACGGTCTGGTGTTTGACCTCGACAAGCAGGACCTGAACGGGAATGGCGTGATCGAATCGTCGGACATGATCGGCAATGCCATGAAGGTGAGCGCGACCGACGCGACCGCCGCCTACACGAAGGCTTGGAGCGACGATGCGACTTACGGCGCCTATGCGCCCTGTTTCCGCACGCTTGATGTTGCCGCGCCGATGGCTCCATTTACCACAAACGCCCAGTCGTGCCTTTACTTCCCGCAGCAGACGGTTGCATCCGATACGGTGTTCAACTCGCGTGTTGAATTGGCGAACGACGGTGTCATGGGCGAAGTCGCGACGTTCTTCGTGCGCTTCAAGTGGGAAGGTGCGGTGGTTGCGGCGAGAAACTGCAACATTGCGCTTCTCATGAACGGATGCTCCGATGGCTACTGGAGCAACAAGAAGGGGTTTGGACTGACAATCCGCACGATAGCCAACTATCCGGACATCGGATACCTCAACGTTACCGTTCCGCAGTCGAGGACCGGCGCGTGGAACGATGCTGTTTCCGTCACATCGGGTTCATGGGTGGATTGCTTTGTGTCTGTCTATCCAAGCTCGACGGATCTGAACAGGTCCAATGCCGATATCTGGATATGCGAGACCCCCACGTTTAGTGGCGGTGCTTTTGGAAAGCCTGTGATTAAAGGGTGCCATTTCGATGACAGTTCTGCGTTGCCAAGGATGACTGCCGCTGCTTCAACATATGGCGGGCTCCGGTTAGGCAATGAGCGGAAGGACGTGAACACCGATAGTACCGGAGCGGCACACAGCATGGCCTTCCGCGGCGCGATTGCGGCGGTGAAGGGGTGGAAGCGTCTTCTGACTGAGGACGAGATGTGGTGCGTGATGGCGGGACTCCACGGCGGATCCTTCCACGTGGGCGTGCCCGACGGCAAGGCTGACGAGTTTGGCGCGAGCGACACGGCGGCGACGTTCGACCCGACGACGATGTCGTGGCAGAAGATGAAGAAATCGCTGACCGCGGCGGACCGGACATTGACGATCTCCCTGCCGCAGCCGGCGGAGAATAGGGGGTTGGCTCGACTCCTTTCCATCAAACCCGTTTTCGATGGAGTTGGCGTGGAATGTCCTGTGACGGTGACGGCAAACGGGGTGAATGTCGGCACGTTCAATCTGATGGACGAGGCGGCGCGTACGATTCTTCTGCGTGGCGGTGCGGCGGCGTGCAATGCGGACGGACGGCTCGTAATCTCGATTGCGCGGCCGGAAACTTGCGCGGGAACGCTTTCGTTTGACGCGCTCTCACTTCTGGGATCCTGGCAGATCGCGCGGAAGGATGACAAAAAGGATGAGATGACGACGGAGGGCAAGGGCGTTCCGCAGGTGGCAATTATGGGTGATCCAGACTATAAGCATGTGCAGCATTCGCTCACCAAGGTGTGTCCGTCACTGTCGCTTTTCTTTGACGTGCCGGAGACTGTCAACGAGCGGTGCACGTGGCTGTATTCGACGAAGTTTCTCAATCCGCGTGCGGGATACGACCAGCCGGTTCACATTGAAGTGAACGGCAGTATAGTCTGGACCAACGGAAACGTGGCAGGTGGCACGGAAGTCGAGCAATTGATTGATTCGTCGCTGCTCAAGCCCGGTTTGAACGAACTTAAGCTTTGCTACGACACGCAGGTCGGCAACTGGATCAGCCTCGACTGGCATCAACTGAAACTCGTTCCGCCGTCGCTTGGCACAATGGTGACGATCAGGTGATGCGGGGAAAAATGGGGCGTTCGCCCCTCGCGACGCGGATAGTCCATTTGGGATTCTGTCTGCGGATTCACCATTTGTTTTCGGTTTGTGGTATAATAGGGCGTAATTTTAAACGGGAACCCTTAAAGGAGCAAAACAAATGAACGTATTGGCAATTGGATGTCATCCTGACGATGTGGAGATCGCCTGCGCGGGCACGCTCGCGAAATGCGTGAAGCGTGGCGACAGGGTGATCGTCGCCCACCTGTGCAACGGATCGCTGGGGCATGTGATCATCAAGCCGCCGGAGCTGATCCCGATGCGGGCGCAGGAGGCGCGTGACGCGGGCAAGCTCGCCGGCATCGAGGTGCTGGACGGCATGTTCGACGACCTTGACATCTACTCCGACAACGCGGAGAGCCGCAACAAGGTGGTGGAGGTGATCCAGTACGCGCAGCCGGACTTCATCATCACCCACAATCCGGACGACTACATGCCGGACCATACCGCCACCGCGAAGCTCGTCTTCGACGCCTCCTTCACGGCGACGCTCCCGAACTGGCCGTCCAAGACGCAGAAAGCCGCGAAGCTCGTGCCGATCTACTACATGGATACGCTCGCGGGTGTCAACTTCGTCCCGGACGAGTTCGTGGACATCACGGACGAGATCGACCTCAAGATCCAGATGCTCGAGTGCCACCATTCGCAGCTCGACTGGATGCGCGAGCACGACCACATCGACTTCGCGGACATGGTGCGCACCTGCTCCCGCTACCGTGGCTACCAGTGCGGTGCGGACTACGCCGAGGGCTTCAAGATGTGCAAGGCGTACCTGAAGGGCACCACCAAGCGTCTGCTGCCGTAAGGCTGGAAAATGAGTCTATCAAGACGGTCATTTCTTGAATGCATGGCGTGTTTCGCCGCCGGGCGTGCGTTCGCCGCACCGCACGGCATGTTCGGCGGCGGTTCGCCGGCGTTGGCGTTCGCGGCCGTTTCC
>CACZCD010000181.1 GCA_902779565.1 uncultured bacterium
TCGCCTCGGCCTCCCAGTTCCTGACAAGCGAAGTCGGGCAGACAATGAGCGAAGGAAGCTGCGTGGAGGAGTGCGGCAACGAAAGCCATGTCAAAGTCTGGAGCGTCTTGCCGAGCCCCATCTCGTCGGCAAGAAGCCCCGACAGCCCCGCGTTCTCGAGAAAGCGCATCCAGTACACGCCCTGCTTCTGGTAGGGCCTCAGGACGTTGTCGAGCGGCCCAAGCGCGACCGGCTCGAACTTCGCGCCTTCGTCGCGGTTGCGCGTGACGGCCGTCTCGTACCAGGACGGCGCCTCGTCGTAATCGAGGCAGCATCCGTCAAACGACTCAACCGCGCCCTTCACGTAGGGGGCGTAGATTCCGCTTACGCGGAAGAATCCGGGCGGCGCATCGCCCTGCGACCGGGCGCAGTCGGAGAATACGTCCTGCATGTCCTGGATGGCCTCGGCATCCAAAAGCAGCGTCTGCCCCCCCGCCATCAGGAAACTTTGCCCCCGGTTCAAGGCCTCCTGCACCAACGCCCCTTTCACGGTTCGCCCGTTCAGCTCGAAGGTGTAGCGCACGTCAAAGGAGCCACGCGGTGCATCACGCACCTCCACCACGGGAATGATCGTCGGTATCGTATCCAGCACATCGGAGAGACGTTCCGAAATCTCCACGCGCCACCCATGGCGCCGCAGGTACGGCAGACCCGAACCGAGAAAATTCAGCATGTCATATTGATCGACCAGCGTGTACCGTTTCCCCTCCTCAAAGCCGTAACCCCGTAAGAGGCGGAGCGCCCGCTCCTCGGCATCCGCATTCCGCACATGGTAGATGAGCGGATCGTCGGCATCCTGCCGCATCACGGCATCGACATCCGCCGCGCCGCCGCACGGCAGCTCCACCTCCCCGTACCGCGCGAACACATCCGCGCCCAAAGACGCACGCGTGCCGTGCAGCACCATCCGGAAGCGGGGGATGTCCGGAATCAACCGCGCCTCCTTCGGGATCTGCCGGACGGCACTCTCCTCCTCTTCCTCCTCCGGCGCATCGTCCGGCATGAACGTCACCATCTGGTGGATGCCGAGCGCCACGACATGCGGGCACACCTGACCGTATTGCTGGTTGGTTCGGCAGGGACAATGGGAAATGATCGTTCCGTCGTCCAACACGGAAAGCGACGTCTTCATCGGATAGCCGGTCGGTCCCGTCAACTCCCCACGGATGATGTGCTCCACATCATCCCACTCCGCGCGCAGCACATTCTGATGCTGAACGAGATTGAGCGCCTGGTTGAACACTTCCGAGCCACCCCAGGAGATCAAAAGCTCATTTGTGAAATCGGCGGGCGTCATGGCGTATCAAAGGTTCGAAGGAAGGCATCGGCGTTCGCATCCAGTTCCGCCTCTGTGATGCCGGTCAACTCGGCGGTCTTCGCCCAAATGTTTGCCAAAAGCAAATCGCGAACCTCTGGTTCTGCATCGTCATCCGTCTCCACGAGCAGGCGGTCGCGCGGAATCTGCGCCACCAGTTTGCGGTAGTTCACGGCGTGGTCGTTCAGCACGGCCTTGCCGACGCTCACAAACCCGTTCAGCTCGACGATTTCCGGAATCAGCCCGCCGCTCCGCGAAAAGCCATGAAACAGAAAGGACGGGATTGCCGGAACGAATGGACGCACCGTTTTCACGACATCGCCCCAGCATTTCGCCCCATGCAGGACAACCGGCCGCCGTAGTTCGGCGGCAACGCGCAACTGCGCTTCGAAAAGCTGACGCTGGGCTGGCGTGACCGTCCGCGTCCGGAGCCGGTCCAGCCCAATCTCGCCAACGCCGGCGGTAGCATCTGCACGAACGGCCTCCCGCACCCGGTCCACCGCATCTGCCACAGACACGCCGTCCGCCGCCCACGGATGAACACCCCAAAAGCGATGCTCGATCCCGCGAACGGAAATCAGTGTGGCATCACCTCTATGGTAGTGGGCATTCGTCATGTGAAGGAAGCCTCAAACGTCTTCTCGAACTCGATGAAGATCCGCGCGTCCGGCGCGACATCCGTCAGCACAACAGGTGATTCCTGCCGATCCTTCCGCACCTCTGCGCGGTAGCTGTAGCGCCGTGCCGCGGGCGGCAGACGGTTCCAGACATCCTCCACGCGTAACGTCAAGGTGATGGGGTCCACACTCTCGCCCTGCACGGAGAAATCCCCGTCCTCGCCGTACCGCGCCACAAGGCGGTATGCGCCCGGCTCACAGCGTATCACCGCCTCACGGCTCATCCTTGAACAGCCCCTCCACGTAGCGCTTCACGAGCAGATCAAGGTTTCGGGCAAAGAGCGACGACCGCGTCAGCACACGGTTCGTGTCGCGCCGCATCACCACCACGGACATCTCCACGGCATCCCGGTCCCCGACCCCCGAAAAGCCGGCGTCACCATACTCCCAGCTGTCAACGATCACGTGAAACGCAATGTCACATCCGTTCGTCTTGGCCGAATGCGACACCCCGATTCCATCAAGCGCCTTTCCAAAGGCGTTTGACACAAGCCGGAGGTTCCGCGCATGGAGCGCATGGCCATTGGGTTTGACCGGATCGGGCAGATGGATCTTGGCCGTGCGCGGCAGCTTGTCGCGCAGCTTTGGGATGCCCTCGTCAATCGAGCCGGCCATCCAACCACTTATCGCGGCACAGCCCGCCAGAACCGGCAAAAGCGCAAGCAACAACTTCAGCGATAGTCTCTGCATACGGCTCTATCGTCAAACGGATATTTGACGCCCTTTATTTCCTGTGTCGTCTCATGCCCTTTCCCGCACACAACCACCGTATCGCCGGGTGCCGCGTGGGCCAGCGCAAAGAAGATGGCTTTCCGGCGATCCGGCTCCACCGTGACGGTGCGGCTGGCCGTCGGCATTCCGGAGAGGATCTGGCGGATGATCTCCTCGGGATCCTCGCTGCGCGGATTGTCGCTCGTCACCACGATCTCCTCCGCCGTCTCGGCGACCGCCCGCCCCATCAGCGGACGCTTCATCGGATCACGGTCACCTCCCGCGCCAAACACGGCCCAGACCTTTCCCGGCGTGAAGCGCCGCACCGTGGAGAGCACGTTGCGAAGCGCGTCGTCCGTATGCGCATAGTCCACGAACACACGGGCCCTTGAGTTCGTCTCCACCTCCTCCAACCGTCCCCAGCGCGGGCGCAGCAGCGGAATTGCGGACTGGAGGATTTCATGCGGCACGCCGGCCTGCTCGGCGAGCGCCGCCGCGAGAAGGACGTTCGACTTGTTGTAGTCGCCCGCGAGCTTGAGTTCCGAAAGATCGAAACGCGGATGCGCCACCGTCACGGGAATGACGTTGAGGGAAAGATTTCCCGCCGCCTCGTACATCCGCACGCCGTTGCCGCCGTCAAGACAGATGGCATAGGGCGGAAGATCGCGTCGACCCGCCGAGGGCGACGGCGCAGCCGAGGCGGCGATCACGCGCGCGAAGTCGAGCTTCGCGTCAAAATAGGCCTCCATCGTCTTGTGGTAGTCAAGATGGTCTTCCGTCAGATTCGTGAACGCGCCCCCGGCAAAAACGGTGTCCCCGAACCGCCGCTGGTGGATCGCATGGCTGGAGACCTCCATCACGCAATCCGTGAGCCCGTTCGCCTCCATTTCGGCGAAGATCTCCTTCAGAACCTTGAGCGGCGGCGTCGTATAGCCCGTGCTGAATTTCCGTGCGCCCGTATCCACCTCGACCGTGGTGATGTAACCGCACCGCCTTCCGCCGGCGCGCAGGAACTCGGCCAGAACCCAGGTCGTGGTCGTCTTGCCGTTCGTGCCCGTGATGCCCCAGATATTCATTCTGTCGCCAGCTCCTCCGGCTTATCCGGCTCCACGCCCAGATAGCGCGCGATCGTGGCGGCGATGCGGCTGAACACGGGCGCCGCACACACGCCCCCCTGATGGTTGTAGAGCGGAAGCCCGGTCGCTTCATGGTATTTGAAGGATGAGCAGTGCTCCGGCTGCTGATAGGTCACCAGCACCACGAACGCCGGGTCATGGGCCGGCACGATGCCGATGAACGATGCGTTGTAGTTGACGGACGAATAGCCCTTCCCTTCCTTCATCTGCGCCGTACCCGTCTTGCCGGCGACGGAATAGCCCTTCACGGCGGCACGACGCGCCGTGCCCCCCTTCATCGCCACGCCGAGCATCATCTCGCGCACGCGCCGCGCGGTATCGGCGGAGATCGGCTGTCCCACCACCTCCGGCTCGTTGCGGAAGACCACCTCTCCATCGGTGCCCACGATCCGATCAACAATGTAAGGTTTCATCAACCGTCCGCCATTCGCCACCGCGCCGTAGGCGACGGCCATCTGGATGGGCGTAACCGCCACATACTGCCCGATCGGCGCACGCGACCACGAGGCCTTGTCCCACTTCTTGTGATCGGGAAGGATGCCGGTCTCCTCCCCCGGCAGATCAATGCCCGTCTTCTTTCCGAAACCGAACGCCGTGAAGTAATGCCACAGACGCTTGGGCCCCAGCCGATAGCCGAGCTTGCCATAGACAATGTTCGATGAATGGACGAGACCTTCCCGTACGGACATGTACGGCTCCCACTTGTGCGAGCCGTCGCCGGGCAGCTTATAGAAGTCGGGATCGTTGCGCGCCGTGGAGATCATCGTATCCGGCGAGACCATCCGGTCGTTCAGCACCGCACAGGCCGTAATGACCTTCATCACGCTTCCGGGCTCGAGGTTCTCCGAAATGCAGCGGTTCTTCTTCACGAGCTCGCCGGCCTTGTTGTAGTTCATCGGCTCGAACGTCGGATAGGTGGCCATCGCCAGAACGGCGCCCTTGCGCGCGTCCAGCACGATCGCCCACCCCGCCTTCGCCTGACAGTTCGTGAAGCCATCGTAGAGCGCCTGCTCCACCGCCATCTGGATGTTGTGGTCAATGGTGAGATACACGTCCGATCCGGGGGTGGAATCCACATCCACGATGCGCCGCTCGCGGATCTCGTGCCCGCGCGCATCGCGCATCCCCTTGATGCGGCCCGTCTTTCCTTTCAGATAGGATTCATACCGCATTTCGATGCCGCCAGCGCCCACCGGGTTGTCGGGATCCTTGGAAACGAAACCCAGCACATGCGCCAGCAGATGCCCCTGCGGATAACGGCGCACCTGGCGATCATCGATCACGAGCCCGGAGACCCGCTTCGGATCCGTGAGAATGCGGTTCGCCTCATCGTCATAGGACGTATCAAGATAGACATAGCGCGAGTCAACCCGCCAGAAGATGTCCTTCACCTTCTGTTCATCCAGCTTGAGCGCCTCGGCGACGGTGTGGACGACCGAGGCGCGCGAGTGGCGCTTAAGATTGACGCTCTGCGGATCAACCCGGTATTCCCAGACCGGAACGGAGCAGGCAAACGGCTGGCGTCCGCCAACATCGGAATAGATTCCCCCGCGAAGCCCCGGGACCTCCCGCGTGAACCAATACCGCGGGTCTCGGACCGAGATGTCCACCAGCTTGAGGTGTACGACAACGAGACGGTAGCCGATCGCGACGGCAACGCCCAGAAGAAGGACCGTTACGATCCAGAACCGTTTACGTTCACTTACGAACGCCATTCTTGGGCTGCCTCCGCACGACGGACGGCGAAACGCGTGAACGGCGCACCTGCGTACGCGCCAAAGTCGGCGCCGTGGCGCTACTGACGCTTGCGACCTGCCTGGAGCCGCGCAGACGCGCCAACGCGAGCTGACCCGGCACCGGCGCACCATTCCGCCCCATGCGCACGATCTGATCCCCGCGCGCGAAGTCCATCTCAAGGCCGAACCGGGCCAGGGCGACATTGAGCTTCTCGGGAACCTTCATCTCGTCCCAATGCGTCTTCTCGCGCGTCAGCTCCGATTCGAGCCGCTGCAAAACCTTCTCCTTCTTCCCGATCTCGCGCGTGATCGCCGAGCAGCGCGAGTTCATGGCGAAGAAGATCATCATCATGATGAAAGCCGAGATGATAAGGGAGGCAATTCCCATGGAACTCGTCGCGAAGCGCGAATTCTTCTTGATGCGTCTATTCCGTCTCATGTTTCCGTTCCTCCTTCCTAAACTCTCTCTGCAACCCGAAGCCGCGCGCTGCGGCTGCGGGGGTTGCGCTCCATCTCGCCCGTGGAGGGGCGAGCCGCGCGGCGTGTAACCAGCCGGACGCGCGGGAGGTCGCCCTCCCAGCGCGCACCGCCCTGATGAAGCGATACCATCCGTCCCGCATGCGAGACGAAGAACCGCTTCACGACGCGATCCGTCAAACTCTCGAACGTGATGACGACGAACCTGCCGCCCGACTTCAGGCGGCCTAGTCCACCTGAAAGCGCACGCGAGAGCTCGCCCAGTTCGTCATTCACCGCCATTCGCAGGGCTTGAAAGACCCGTGTTGCCGGGTGATGCGCTCCGTGCCTTCCGACCGACTTCTCGACGACCTCCGCGAGCTGCAGAGTCGTTTCGACAGGCCGGCGCATTCGGGCGCATAGTATCGCTTTCGCGATTCGCCGCGCATTCGGCTCTTCGCCGAGTGTGCGGAAAATGTTCGTTAAATCCTCTTCGCTTCCCTTCTGGACCAGCTCGGCCGCCGTCATCCCCTGCGACGGGTCCATCCGCATGTCCAACGGACCATCCGACTGGAAGCTGAAGCCGCGGGTCGCCTCATCCAACTGCGGGCTAGAGACGCCCAGATCCAGCAGGATGCCATCAACCGACTCCACGCCTTCCTTCTTCAGAATCGACTCCATGTCGCCATGCTTGCCCTTCACGACCTTAAGACCTTCGATCTTCTGCGCCGCCACCGCGCGGAGCGCCTCGTCGTCACGGTCGATGCCCAACACCTTGCCGCCCCGCCGGACGATCTCGGCGGAATGCCCCGCCCGGCCCAACGTGCCGTCAACGTACAGACCACCCTTGCGTACAGCGAGCGCATCGACCGCCTCGGTGAGCATGACGGGGACGTGTTCGGCTGTCACGGTCCCTTTCATGCCAACCCCTTTCTCGCCTTCGCCATCAGCTTGCGCTTCGCGACAACGGC
>CACZCD010000182.1 GCA_902779565.1 uncultured bacterium
GCGCCGCCTTGCGCGGCTCAAGGTGGATCCCGCGTGGAGCGCCGACGAGCTGGTGCGCATCCTTGACGGCGTGTGGCCGCGCGAGATACCCGGCGGCTGGAACGACTCGCCGGAGGCGGGCGACGTGGAAAAGGAAAGGTGGCGCGCGATCTGGGGCGAGTGCATACCAGACGCCGACAGCTCCTCCGTCTACCTGCGGGCAAAGGCCCCGGACGATCCGGTCGTCTCCGACAAAGGCTCCACCACCGGCTCGAAGGCGCTGGTGATGGGCTCCAACGCCTTTGCGGATGGCTCGTTTGAAATCAAGTTCCGCCTGGAGGGAGGAGGCTTCACCGTGTTCCTGAACTACGTGGCCGAAGATGACGCGGTGATGCTCACGTTCGGGCAGGACAGCTCGGTCATCCTGACGCGCAACCAGCCGGAGCGCACGGGCGGCGAAAGGCTGGCAGCTGAATTCCTAGAATCCCCCATCGGTAAGGGCCGCGAGCACTCGCTCGTTCTCGTCACGCGCAGCGGCGCGCTCTTCACGATGCTGGACGGGCGGGTGCTCTTCGGCGGGGGCGTGAGCCTTGGGAACCCTCGGCCCAGACCCGGATTCGTTGGCGCGGGCGTATGGAGCGGCAACCCCGGCGAGGCGGAAGTGGAAATCATCTCCGCGCGTCTCAGGGCACCGCTGCCGCGTTTCGCGTTTTGGGACGCGGAGTCGATACGCAACAAGACGGACGTCTTCGCGGAGCTTGAACGGCAGGCCTTCCGATACGACGGAATCGCGCCGCCGTGGTTTTCGGCGAGCGACGGCATGGCCGGCTTCCAGCTCGTGGAGGATCTCGACGTTATCAAGATCGAGGCGGCCAAGACGTTCTGTGGCGTATGGCCGCGGCTGAAGCTCTCCGGGAAGAATCCGTTCGGCAACATCCCGAGGGAGACGTCGGCGGAGGCGTTCAAGGACGGCGGTTTCGCGGGGCTCTACGTAGATGCGAGCGAGCTGGAGGAGGCGAGTCTGCCGCTGATGCGCAGCTGGATCATGTCGTTCCGCGAGGATACGGGGTGTACCAACATGCCGGTCGCGGTCAGGTTCCCGGCGTCGTTCGTAGCGGGAAGTCTGGCGGTGGGCTTTCTTAACACGCTGCCGGGCGTGATTGTGGTGGCATCGGACGGCTCGGTGGTCACGCCCGCCCTCCGGAAGCGCATGCATGGGCTCCTGTCGGTGGTGTCGAACGATAAGGATGGCGCCGTCAACTACTACCAGCTCGCGAAGATCGACACAAAGCCGCAGGCATCGAAGCCCGGCGATCCGGACTTCGTCGTCCGGGCCGAGCGGCTCCTGTCCGAACGCCGTTTCCTTGAGGCTGACGCCGCCGCCAAGAGTTGGACGGAGGCGATGCCGACGAGCGCGGACGCATGGGAATACAAGGCGCGGCTGAACGTCCGCGAGACGCGTGGCGACGAGGCGGCGGAGGCCTACCGGAAGGCCCTTGAACTTGACCCGGGGCGAATCAGCGTGGTGACGGCCTTCGCTGACTACCTGATGACGAGCGGTAAGGCCGAGGACGAGGCGCGCGAGATGCTGGACAGGTACGCGAAGGCCTTCCCCCTCAACCGCGAGATCGCCCTCGCGCAGGCGCGTTGGCTCGACCACAAGGGGTTGCGCGCGGACGCGCGCGCGATTCTCAAGGACTGGGTCGGACGCCAGCCCGGCAACATCGACCTCAGGGTGGCGCTGCACAACTACCTCAACGAGGCGCCCGAGCGTTATGACAACCTGCTGCACATCATCGGCATGGTCGCGCCCAACAGCCAGAACCTGATGTGGTTCCGCCGCAAGATCGAGGACTCCGGGCTCTTGACGTTCCCGGAATCAAGCGCGGCGTTCGACTTCCTGAGGCGCGTGGCGAGGGATTCCAAGAACGGCCTGGTGAGGCGCAACTACATGTCGCTGATGCCGCTCGAACAGCCCATTATCGAGAATTTCTCGGAGTCCGGTCTCTCCGACAACTGGGAGGTTTTCGGCAACAACGGGGCGCTGATCGGCGGTGAATACCTACTACCGGGTCTGCCCGACCCATCCGAGACCAACTTGAGGCTCAAGCGCAGTGACCTCTTCCGCGACGGGTTCGTGGAGACGAGGATCGGCGAGTCGCTCGGCGCGTTCTGGCTCTATGCGCGGCGTTCGACGCAGGGCATGGTGCGCTTCGGGTTCGACAGTGACGGATTCCTGCGCATTCAGGCATGGCAGAACGGCGAGCCACGGGTGCTGGACAGCGTCCTGTGGGTCCGTCCGAAAGATGACCTCACGCTCCGGCTGGAGATTCGCGGCGACGGCGCGATCGGCTACGTGAACGGCAAACACGCGTTCTCCACGCCCCTCGAGATTCCACGCGCGCTCGGCTATGGCTGGTGGGGGGTGGCGGCCTCCGCATCTGAGACGGGCATGGCTCAGACGCGCCTCAAGGTGCTGTCGTCCGGTCCGATGAGTCCGACAATCGTCGTCATGGACCTGCTGCCGATCGTCAGGGAGACGGGCACCTCCGAGCCCGCGCCGACGCGCGACGTTCTTGAGGCCCTGCGCGCGCGGGCCGGCGACGTGGGCGTGATTGCGCCGGTCGTCGGTCAGCAGGCGGTGGACCGGACCCTCTCTTCTCCTGACGTTCGCGCGCTAGACGGTCTGCGCGTCTTCGCGCGCTATCACCGTCTGCGGCTCATGCCGGTCGTGGACCTCGGCTACTACAACGATCCTGAACCAACGGACGTCATCGCCTACATGAAGAAGTCCGGCTTTGATGGCCTGTGCCTGCGGGTGAGGCGTCTCCCCGATGCGGAGTGGTGCGCGAAGATGGAGAAGGCGCTCGAGGCCCTGTTCGCGAACATCATCCTGATCCAGAGCGACAAGCCGCTCGCGGAGGCCGCGCAGAACGACGCCAAGGTGTTGCTGCATGAGCTCCAGCGCGGCAGTGTCTATCTGCAGACGGGCCAGACGACCTGGGCGACCCAGGCGGAGAAATTTGAGAAGTGGAAGTCCTCTCCCGCCGGCACGAGCCGCACGGGGGCGAAGCCATTGCTAGTGGTCATGCCAAGGGGGAAGAACGACTGATGCTGTTCCCGACCTTGACATTCGCCGTGTTCTTCGCGGTCGTCTTCAGCCTCAACTGGGGCCTGGCGGCGCTGGCGGAGCGGTCTGCAGGCTGCGAAAGGGGGTTCGTCGCGCTGAGGAAGCTGGTGTTGCTCGCCGCGAGTCTCGTGTTCTACGGCTGGTGGAGCTGGCCGTTTGCGCTGATGCTGCTCGCGTCTTCCGTCATCAACCATGGCTTCGCCCTGTGGATGGCCGGGAGAAGGGAGCCGGCGGGCCGACTGCCGGTGGCGCTGGCGATCGCGCTCAACATCGGGGTGCTTGTGTTCTTCAAGTACACAGGATTCCTCTTCAACGGGGCGGTCGCCCCGCTGGGGGTGAAGGTGGCTGGCTGGCTTGGCCGAGGCGATGCATGGATTGCCTTTCTGGAGTCGGCGCAGCCATTTCTGGACATGATCGTCCTCCCCGTGGGCATATCCTTCTACACCTTCCAGGCGCTGAGCTACGTGATCGACGTGGCGCGCGGCGAGGTCAAGCCCGCGAGGCGCTGGATCGACTTCGCGAACTACCTTGCCTTCTTCCCGCAGCTCGTGGCCGGGCCGATCGTCCGTGCGGGCCACCTCGTCCCGGCGATGGAGAACCTGCCGGGGACGGAGACGAGGCTGGATACCGCGCGCGCGGGCATGCTCATCCTCTTGGGGCTCATCAAGAAGATGGTCATCGCGGACTATCTCGCCGCGAACCTCGCGGATCCGCTCTTCGCCATGCCGGAAGATTTCGGCACCATTGACGCACTCATGGGCGTGTACGCCTACACCTTGCAGATCTACTGCGACTTCTCGGCCTATTCCGACATCGCGATCGGCTGCGCGCTGCTGCTGGGCTTCGAGTTCCCGATCAATTTCGACGCGCCCTACTTCTCCGACAGCTTCAAGACGTTCTGGCGCCGCTGGCACATCTCGCTCTCGTCGTGGCTCCGCGACTACCTCTATATCCCCCTGGGCGGCTCGCGCAAGGGGAAGGCGAGAACCTACGCGAACCTCATGCTCACCATGTTCCTAGGCGGGCTCTGGCACGGGGCGGGCTGGGCGTTCGCGCTGTGGGGAATCCTGCACGGCGCGCTGCTCGCGGTGGAGCGCATGCTCGGCCGCCTCATTTCCTTCCGCCCGCCGAAGTGGCTTGCGCGGATATTCGTGTTCCATGTGGTCGCCTTCCTGTGGATTCTCTTCAGGGCGGGCTCCGCAGACGGCATGGAGACCTTCAAGGGGGTTCTCAATGCGTTCAGGGCCGTAGGCGCGGAGTCCAAGCTGCCGGTGACGGCTGGCGTGGCGGTGCTGGCGGTGGGCTTTGCCCTGCAGCTCTGCGACGGAGCGCGGCTCGCCTGGCTCACCAACCGCGTGCGCCGGTGGCCCGTGTGGGTGCAGGGCGGCCTGGCGGCGGTCGTATTTACCATCATCCTGGGACTCGCCCCCGAAGGCGTGGCTCCATTCATCTATTTCCAGTTCTGAAGGAAGCGTGGACATGAAGGACTCTAAAGAAAGGAACGTGACTGGGCGGACGGCGGCGACCGGCCTTGCTGTGTTCTACGCGCTTGTGGTGCTCATGAATGCGCCGGCGATGGAGAAGAACGCAGAGAACATGGACTACGGCGTTGCCCGTGACGCGACGAAGGCGCTCGTGCGTCCGGTTGCACGTCTCTCGGCGATGTTTCAACTTGATTTTCTCCGCCGGGGAGCCGCGCGCATTCGTGGGCGGTGGCTCGACCAAAGGGATAACCGGCAATAACAAAAAACAGAAACGAAAAAAGGAAGGTAAAATGACAAGAAAACTCATGGCTGCGGCCGTCCTGATGGCGGCGATTACGGCGACTGGCGCGGAGAAGGACGCTCCGAAGATTGGGGAGCCTGTCAAGCTCGACACGCCCGTCGTGTTCATTGGCGATTCGATGATGAAGATGCTCGGCAAGGGCATGGAGAAGGCCTTCAAGGCGAAGGAAGTGACCCCGGCCGAGTCGTTCTCGTCGCTCGGTTCCGGACTTGCCCGGCCGTCGGTCTTCAACTGGCCGGCGAAGGCCAAGGAACTCTGCGAGCGGCTGAAGCCGAAGACCGCGTTCATCTCGCTGGGTACGAACGACAGGCAGAACCTCGAGAGCCGTACGGGCAGCATGGCCGTGGTGGGAACGGACGAGTGGCGTGTCGAGTACAAGTGCCGCATTGAGGAGCTTCTTGACGCCCTCTACGCGAGCGGCGTAACCCACGCCGTGTGGATGCTTACGCCGCCGATGAAGTCCGACGTCAACGATCAGCACGCGCAGCTTGTCGCCGCCATCGTCGCCGAGGTTGCGGGCGACGAGAAGTACCGTGAACGGTTCCACAGGTACGACATGGGCAAGGTGCTCACGATCCGGCCGGGACGCTACACCCAGACCATCATCTCCAAGACGGGCGCGGCGCTCACGGTGCGCGACACGGACGGCATCCACCTGTCCTTACATGGCGCGAAAGTCGTCGCGGAGGACGTGCTCAAGACCTACTGGCCCAACAAAAAGTAATCTGCAGGAGGCGCGATGAGGATAATAGGACTGTCAATCACGATGGCGCTGGCCCTGGCCGCCGGTTCGGCTTGCGCCGCTACCATCCAGGAGGAGTTCAAGCGCGTGATCGACGAGTCCCGCCGGACGGACGTTTCGGTAACGCCCGCCCAGGCGCTCCTGTATCATGGACTCGGCCTCGTGCAGGAGGAGGAGTTCGCCGAGGCCATTCCCTTCCTGGAGGAGGCGATCTCGCGCGACCCCGCGCTTGAGGCCGGCTGGGAGGGCCTCGGCTGGTGCTACGTGCGGACCGGCCAGCAGAAACGCGCACGCGACCTGTGGTTCCGGATGCGCGACCTGATGCCCGAGAAGGACAAGCCCCACGCGCTCGTCGCGCAGTACGAGATCCTCGAGAAGGACTGGGTGAAGGCGGACGAATCCTTCCGCAAGGCCCTCGCCATCAATCCGCGGGACTACGACCTCAAATACTCGTTCGCGCAGAACCTGATGCGACTGGGCGAGATCGAGGAGTCCGAAGCGGTTTTGAAGGGGCTCGTCAAGGAGAACCCCGACCGTGTCGATATCCAGCGCACCTACGCCCAGATGCTTGCGAACCGCTTTCAGGACGAGGAAGCGCTCAAGATCTACCGCGACATCGCGGAAATCATCTCAGATAGCGCCCCCATAAAACTCGAGCAGGCCACGCTGGAGCTGCGGGTGGGCGAGCTGGAGAAAGCCGACCGCCTTTGCCGGGAGGTTCTCGAGCTGGAACCCGAGAACATGGCGGCCATGCGGCTCCGGGCCGATATCGCGGAGATCTCGGGTCAGGAGGACGTGACCCCGCTCGAGACGCTTATCGAGGCGACCACCAACCGCCTCATGCGCGCGGAGTACCTCACCCGGCTCGCGGGCCGGTGCGTGGCCATCAATAAGGTCAACCCCGAGCGCTACAAGACCAGCATGATCATCGACCGGCTGCAGGAGGCGGTCGAGGCCGATCCCCTGAACATGCAGGCGCGCGAGCTCCTGGCCGAGCTTAGCTACCAGTCCGACCGGTTGAGCATCTGTCGCGGCCAGATCGAGGACGTCCTACTCAAGTACAACCACCAGGACGTGCGGGCGCTTGCGATGCTCTTCGAGGTGGAGGTCAAGGAGCGGAACTTCGAGGCCGCGCACCGCGTCTTGCGTGAGTGGTTCAAGCATTTCGACCGTGACGACCCGATGATCCACTACTATCGCGCGCGCCTCTATTCCGCCCAGGGCGAATACGCCAAGGCGTTGGAGGAGGCGAAACGGCTTGAGGCGGCTGGTTCGAAGGGCTCCGTGCTCACGCTCAAGTACACCGACCTCACCGAGAGCGAGTGGATGCCGCAGACGAGCGTGAGAC
>CACZCD010000183.1 GCA_902779565.1 uncultured bacterium
TCATCTTCCGCCCGAACTTTTCCGTCAGCCAGCCAGCAGCGAGGCAGGCGAGCGCGGCGCACATCACGACGGCGCTCGAGAGATGGGAGACCTGAGCCGTGGTAAAAAGTCCGAGACTGCCGGGGTTTTCATCCGCCGGCCCGATGTAAGGCAGGGCCGGACCGATGATGGTTCCGCCGAAATCGAACAGCAGGCCGCCGCAACCGGCGATCACCAAAAGATAGATGGCATAACGTTTGACTTTGTCCACGGTTCAAACCTCCGGCGCGCGGGGCTTTCGCCCCGTGCGCCCTTTGCGTTGTTGATCTTACTTGTAGAGCTTCTGCATCAGCTCGCCCTCACCCTTGATGAGGTCGTCGGCCACCGTCGGTCCGAACGGCGACGTCGCCGATTCGTAGCCGCCGCCCACGTAGGCGTCGGAGAACGGGAAGTAGCCGCGGCTACCGTTCGTGAGGCAGGAGAGGATCGTGAGCGGGAACGGCGAGTTCTTCTTCACCGCCTTGCCGATGTCGTTGAACGGCTCGCCCGGGAATCCGCCGAACGCGACGGACTTGCCGATCGCAAAACCGTAAAGCGGCAGATCGTGGTAGTCGGGATGGTTCGCCATCCTGCGGATACGCCCGGCACGCGCGACCTCGGTCGTCAGCTCCATGTCCGCCCAACCGTACTTGGCGGTCACATAGTCCTTCGCCGTTCCCGCGACGCCATCCTTCCGCGCCTTTTCATGAAGCGCCCACACGTCGTTCGCCCAGGCGAGGTTCTTCTCGTCGGTGTCCTTGGCCTTGTGGGCCGGCACGCGCACGGTCATCGTCTCAACATGGATGTCGCCCGCCTCGAGCGGGATGCACTTCAGCCACTTGGAGAGCGCGGCGCCGGCCAGCACGTTCGCCATGTGCCAGGCGTGGTCGTAGCCGCGGTCCACTGCGTCGAAGTCGCGCTTGAGACCGTTCAGCTCGCCCGGTTTCGGCATCACGTTGCAGTGGTTCAGGTCACCCTGCGTACCATTGATCACGATGCAGTGCGCCTTGCCGAGCGTCGCCGCCTCGAACACCGTGCGAGTAAGACCCGGCCAGTCCGCCGTGATCGTCTCGCCGCCCACCACGTCCGGGTGCGTCTGGAAGTTGATCATGCAGATCGGCTTGCCCCCCTCGCGGTCGATGCGCAGCACCTGCACCGACTCGTCCGGCGGAGGACCGGCCGGCTTCACGATGTCGGGGTTGTTCGTGCCGGGGTTCGTCTGCACCTTGCCGTTCTTCATCAGGTAGCGGCGACCGAACGAAATGCGCTTCGCCTCGGTGCGCTGGTACGAGAGCTTCGCCACCTTCAGATCACGGATCGCCTCCACGGCGGCATCCGCCGCGCGCGTCGTCGCCATCTCAACATAGAGCTTTGTCAGCGGATCGACGCTCACGCCTGCCGCTGAGGACTGCGTCACCTTGGCCGCCAGATTCCCGCCATCATGCGTGTGCGAAGCGTGCAGGAGAATGGCGTTGCGGTCCACGCCCGTCGCCTTCACGATAGCGTCGCGCATGCCGTCGGCGGTCCAGTCCGACAGGGCCTCCGTATCAAACTGCATGATGAGCGCCGTCTTCTTGCCGTCGTTGAACGCCACGCAGTTGATGGAGAGCGGATCGAGGATCTCCTTCGCGTGCCGCGCCTGATAGTATCCCGGCATGTACACGCCGAGCGGCGGCGTGATGTCCGTGCGGGCGAAACCCGCCTTGAACTCGCCCGCGAGCAACGTGGTCGCGCCGGCCGCAACGAGCGTCATCAGCATCAGTTTTTTCATTGGTTTCCTTTCTGGTTTAGTTTAGAGTTTTCGGTTTAGAGCTTAGAGTTTCAAGTTGATTCTGTCATTGGCCGCTCCGGTACAGATCTTCCAGCAGCTGGCCCTGGCCCTTGATGAGATCGTCGGCGACGGTCGGCCCGAACGGCGAGGTCGCCGACTCGTAGCCGCCCTGCGTGTACGCGTCGGAGAACGGAAAGTAGCCGCGGCTGCCGTTCACGAGACAGGCCGGTATGGTGAGCGTGAACGGGGAATTCTTCTTGACGGCCGTGCCGATCTCGTTGAACGGCTCGCCGGGGAAGCCACCGAACGCGACGGACTTGCCGATCGAGATGCCGATGATCGGAAGGTCGAAATAATCCGGACCGTCGGCGAGACGCATCATGCGACCCGCGCGCGCGACTTCGGTCGTGAGCTCCATGTCCTTCCACGGAAGCTCCGCATCCTTTCCGGCCTCGTGTTTCGCCCACACGTCCTTCGCCCATTCAAGCTCTTTCGCGGTCGGTCGCTGCGACGGCACGCGCACGGTGCGGGTGGCGGTGTTGACCGGCCCCGTTGCGAGCGGGATGCACTTCAACCACACGGAGAGCGCGGCGCCGGCGATCACGTTCGCCATGTGCCACGCATGGTCGTAGCCGCGGTCCACCGCGTCGAAATCGCGCGTGAGGCCGTTCAGCTCACCCGGCCTCGGCATCACGTTGCAGTGGTTCACGTCACCCTGCGTGCCGTTGATCACGAGACAGTGCGTCTTGCCGAGCGTGGCCCCCTCGAACACGGTACGCGCGAGCCCCGGCCAGTCCGCCGTGATCGTCTCGCCGCCCACCACGTCCGGATGCGTCTGGAAGTTGATGAGGCAGATCGGCTTGCCGCCCGCGCGGTCGATGCGCAACACCTGCACGGACTCGTCGGGCGGGTTGCCGGCGGGTCCCACGATATCAGGGTTGTTCGTGCCGGGGTTCGTGCGCACCTTGCCGTCCTTCATCTTGTAGCGGCGGCCGAAGGAGATGCGGCGCGCGAAGGAACGGTTGTAGGAAAGCTTCGCCACTTTGAGGTCGCGGACCGCCTCCACGGCGGCGTCCGCCGCGCGCGTGGCCGTCATCCGCACGTAAAGCTCGGTGAGCGGATCCGCCTTCTCGCCCACGACGACATTCCCGCGCTTCAGGTTCATCGAAAGGTTTCCGCCGTCATGCGTGTGAGAGGCATGGAGCATGATCGAATCGCGATCGGCGCCGGTCGCCGCGATGATCGCGTCGCGCATCCGCTCGGCCACCCAGCTCGAAAGGCACATGGTATCCACCTGCATGAGAAAGGCGGTCTTCGCGCCATCGGAGAACGCGAGGCAGTTGATCTGCAGCGGATCAAGAATCTCCTTCGCGTGCCGCATCTGATAATAGCCCGGCATACTGACGCCGAGCGGCGGCGTGATGTCGGTGCGCGCGAAACCGATCTTGAGTTCGGCGGCGGAAACCGAGACCGCGCCAATCCCAACCAACACCAACAGCATCCACCGCTTCATCTCATGCATCCTTTCCGAAAATCTCGTCATAGAACGGCGTCCAGTAGCTGATCACCTGCGTGGCGCCCGCGCGGAAGATCGCATAAAGCGATTCGCGCGCCGCCGGATAGAGATCGCAGAAGCCCGCCTTCGCCGCCGCCTGGATCATCGAATATTCGCCCGAAACGTTGTACGCCATCACCGGCAGCAGCGTGCGCGCACGCACCTTCCCGATGAGATCGAGATACCAGAGCGCCGGCTTCACCATGAGCGCATCCGCGCCCTCCGCCTCATCGACGAGCGATTCGCGCACCGCCGTATCGGGATCGCGATACGAGGCCTGATAGCCCTGACGGTCGCCCTGCGACGGCGCGGAGTTCTCCGCGTCGCGGAACGGCCCGTAGAGCGTGGAGGCGAACTTCGTGGAATACGCAATGAGCAGCGTCTTCTTGAAGCCCTCTTCGTCGAGCGCCTCGCGGATTGCGGCGATCTGCCCATCCATCATCGCGCTCGGCGCCACGCCATCCGCACCGGCCCGCGCATGGCTCACCGCCACCCGCGCCAGCATCTCGCAGGCGGCATCGTTGTCGATGTCGCCCTCGCCATCGTGCGGGCCACAGTGGCCATGGCTCGTGTAGGCGCAGAGGCACACGTCCGTGAAAACCACCAGATCGGGGAACGCCTTCTTCAAGAGCGGGATCGCGCGCTGCACCACGCCGCCGGGATCCGCGGCCGAAGACCCGATCTCGTCCTTTTCACCTTCGGTCTGCCCAAAAAGCAGCACGGACTTCACACCCGCCGGAAACTCCTCGACGAGACGATCGGCGGACCAGCGGTACTGGCCGGGCATCGAGTCGATGGACTCTTTGCGTCCCGAACCCTCCACCAGAAACACGGGCCAGATGAAGCGATTGCGCGAGGGTCTATCCATCGCGAATAGGTTGCGGATCGCCTCCGTCCGCCGCAATCGCCTGAGCCGCGTCATCGCCGCTATTTCTTCTTCTTGCCCTTGTCCTCTTCTTCCGCCGGGATGAGCAGCTTCTGCCCCACGCGGAGAACATCGCTCTTCAGCCCACTGTACTGCTTGATCTTGTGGACGGTGGTGTTGCACTCCTTGGCAATGTAGGAAAGCGTCTCGCCCGACTCGACAATGTGCTCGAAATAAGGGCCCGTGGGACCCGACGGCGCCGCCTCGGGCTGCGGGGCCGCCGCATGGGAACCCTTTCCGCCGCGCGTGGAGGCCGGCGGCGGAGGAGGAGGAGGCGCAGGACGGTTCTTGGCGATCAAGTCCGCCATCTTCTTCGAGATCTCCGCGACAATCTCGCCGCGCATCGCCTCCTGGCGCCGCTTCAGCTCGTTCAGCTCACTCCGGAGCGCGCCAATCTCCGCACGCAGGTCGCCCGAGGCGTTGGCCCCCTCAAGCTTGCGCATACGCGCCGTCAACGACTCCATGCCGTTCTGCATCTGGTCGAACTGGCTCGACAGCCGCTGTACTTCCTGCACGGCCTGCCGCATCTGGTAGGCGGACCGCGCATCGTCCTGCGCCAACGCCGCCGCCGCACACGCAGCGGCCGCCAGGCAGAGCAAATTTCTTTTCATCCTCAACGTTCTCCTTTAGGTCAAATTCGGACTACGAAAAAGAGCGGTAATTATACCACATGCGCCCTCTTCAAGCAAACCCTCAATTCCTCTACGCGCGTCAAGATGAATCATGCCTTCAATCATTCCTTACGCACGTTGCCAAGACAAATTTTCTGCGTATGTCAATTGAATATGACCGCCTCAAATTGAGGCGGATATTACTAGCAGCACAACAATGCAATACATCCACAAACGATTGAAGATTGCCGAGATGAGCGATGAACACGACAGACATATCACACAAAGAGCAGGCAACATTCCATTTGGCGTCATCTTCCAGAGAAAGCCTCCGCCCAAACGTACGCTCCGCCCCCATGCGAAGCTGCAATATGGCTCATCGCCAATCAGCGCATTCCAAATCGATGCATACGCAGAACTGTCCCTCAGCCACGAAATGAATCCATCGGACAGCATCACAATTCCGACAATCCCAAGCAAGCCGCAGACAAGGCGGATGATTGCCCCGCCGATCTTGCCATCTATCTCGCTTACTTCAAATGCCATTCACAAACCATTTTTCATTTTACGCACTTTGCGATGTCCGCTCATGTTGTTGTGCTCTCGCCTGTCAGGCGCGTATATTGGATATTTACCATTTGTCGAAAAGGGGGTATTTGCTGAAAATCAAAAGTGCCTGTTGGCGAAGGCGTGGCCGCTGCCTGATTTGAGGTAGCGCTCAAAAGCTTGTGCCTTTGAGAGGGTTTCAAACGCGATATAGGTCTCTACCTTCCACGGCAGGTACTTGGATGTGTGGGGAACTTGCCCTGCGTTGTGTTTTGCCAAGCGGGCGCGGAGATCGGATGTGCTACCGATGTAACGTTGGTCGGGGTACGAGATGCTGCGAAGGATGTAGGCGTAGTGCATGTCTTATTCCTTTCTTTTCTTTAGCCCTCCTCCGCTCGTTCCGAGCTATGGAGGGCACCATCCTTCGCTCGGCTGCCGTCGCTACTCCTGTCAAGCCTACGGCTTGCCATCCGTAGCTCGGCGGCAGCCGAGCGAAGGATGGTGGAGGTGGGGGGAGTCGAACCCCCGTCCGAGGCAGCTTCAACCAAACTTCTACGCGTGTATTCCGCCTTTGATCTCGCAAGGGGTATGCCAACGGACGGGCTTATCCCCAAGCAACCGCTCGGTTGTACGTGGGCGAGACGCGCGAACGGAGCGCTTCAAGCCAAGTCCTGCTGAGTTATGCCGCAGCGGCTTAGCAGGCGTCTGCCGAGCGACATCGGGGCCGTAATTAGGCCGCGAGAGCGTAATCGTTGTTCGCGATTATGGTTTTGCCGGATGATTAACGAGGCCAACCGACATCCTCGACGCGCGATCTGATCTCCACGTGTCCCGTCGAAACCGGATCACCCCCATGAGGGAAAAACGGCGCGAATGATACCATTATCCGATTTCACCGTCAAGGGTCAGACGAAACCGCGCAATCGTTCCGTACGCGCGTGAGCAACTTTTTACGTAAGGGCTATCGGTTACTTTGAGCCGAACGAGATCACGCAGAAGCTCGCCACCATGATGAGCGTACCAAGCGCGAGGTACGCTTTTGTGCGCCCGCTCACGCCCTTCCATTCTCCCAGAACCACACCAATGAGGGTGGAGAAGAAGATCGTTGAAGCCATCACCACCGCAAACGAGATGTACTTGAGATCGCCCATCAACGGTTCGCCGGCCTTCTGGCAGACAAACTGGAACACCCAAATCACACCAATGGCCGAGGCGAAGGCCCAGTTGCCCAAAACAGGCCCCTTCCGGAAGTAGTCGCCGAATGTCCGGTTCTTGCAATGCTGCTGCAGAACCCAGGCCGCCTGAACGGCGAAGCCGCCCCACAGAACGACCATGATGACCGGCATGCCCTTCCAGGACCACAAGGCGCCCTGCTGTATAAGGCCCGACTTGACCGCAGCATCATACGCCGCCTGTTCAATCACGCCTCCGCTCTGAAGCCCAAGATTCATGCAGGCCGAACAGACACCCGAAATGACGGCAACGATCATGCCCTTCTTGAAGTTGAACTCCGCAACCGCCTTCTTCTTCTCCTCTTCCGGA
>CACZCD010000184.1 GCA_902779565.1 uncultured bacterium
CGAATCGCTCTTCTGTCACGAGGAGACGCCGTCGAACACGCTGCTGCTCACGTGGAGGAACGCGCTCGTGAACCGCGACACGGATTTGCCCGTGACCGTGCAGGCGGAGCTGTTCCCGGACGGAGCAGCGGCGTTCCGGTACGACTTTTCGGGCATCGGCGACATCAGCGCGCTCTCAAATGCCGAGACGCAGATTTGGCGGGATGGCGTGCTCGCGTCAAACTACCAACTGCCAACTATCGACTACCAACTATCAACTACCAACTACCAACTAAGTTCTTCCTTCGATGCGCCGCCGATAACTGGCACGAACCTGATCGGCGAGGTGTACGCGAGGATTGCGGGTGGCAACTCGAATGCGTACTACTGCGCGGACGTGGTGGTGGAGAAGGGGCCTACGAAGATTCGCGTGGAGCCGCTGGGGGTTGAGACGAACCAAGGCTTGCTTGGCACGTACGAAATCGTGGCGATGCCGGGCGAGACGAACAGGCTGCCGCTCCTGATCGGGCCGAAGTACGCGGTAACGGCGGAGTCGGCGTTCGGGTCGTTCGAACTTGTGCCGCCGCCGTTCGTACCGCTCGCCGACGACACGGGGACCGTGGAGCGTCTCGAGTTCGGCGAAGCGTTCTCCGCGACGAACGTCACCGACCGGTTGGTGGAGGTCCAATGGCCGGTCGAGTATTGGCTTAAGGCGATTGACGCAACGCCTGAGGCGGCCACATATGAGTTGCATGTTAGCCCCGATTGGCTTGGCGGCGTTCTGACATGGCATGACATCGCGGACACCAACGCGCCACCGATGAGAGGCGCACCGCCAGTGAGGAGCGGCGGGGGATATCCCGTTTCGTGTACCTGCGGTTGCCTCGCGCGCGACAACGAGTATCTCATCCACTCCCTGATATGCCTCTGTGACCATTGCTACGCTGACGGCGAGCTTGTGTACGAGGCG
Organism: uncultured bacterium; assembly: GCA_902779565.1. Lineage (GTDB taxonomy): Bacteria > Verrucomicrobiota > Kiritimatiellia > RFP12 > UBA1067 > UBA1731. The sequence goes on from CACZCD010000184.1 coordinate 950, forward strand.
TTTTCACAACGCATCAGCCTAGACATGAAGGATCCTCAAGAAGGCGGGGAGCCGCATGAGCCTGGAGAATCGGGCGGTGGAACGGAACAGATCGATGAGCCGTGGGTATCGGTGTCGTTCGAGAAGGATGTGGTGATATTCGAGGCGCCTTACGTGGTTGAGTTGGGTGTGACGAATTCGCCGTCAATTCAGACGAATTCGCCGTCAACTCTGACGAAGCTGACAATCTCCGTGTATGGCGGCGAGAATGGCGTGACGCTGGAGCCACGGATCGGAGAGGGAAAGATCAAGCTTGTGGAGGCGAGCGATATGATGCCCATGTCGGTGCTTCCTTTCACGCGCGTGGATTGGGAGGGATACTACGAAGGAATGTCCGAAAACTCCGAGAACGACCAGACTGTGGCATCCGTAAGGCTAAAAGACGCCGAGACCGGGAGTGTCGTGGATTTCGCATTTGACTTTGTAACTGTGGTGAGGGTTAAGGTTTCTTCGACGTTCGATCCGCCGAGTGGGCACATGCCATACCGCCGTAAGTTTGGTCTTCTGGAGGTCGTGTCGTGTGAGCAGTTCCCGTCGTCGCCGAAAGTTTCATGGTCGTACAATTCAGGCAGTCATCACACGGAAGACCCGTCTTACTACTACCATTGCCCTCTTGTCCCCGCGAACAACCCGTTGAGCGCATCCATCGGAGAGGTGGTGTACATACCCGACCTAACCGTCATTGCACCGACTGGAGTAGAGGCGACGGCGGCGAGAGTGTTGCGTTACGGCGCGCATACCAACGAGGCGGGGTATGCAGGCATGGAGCTTGACCTGCGGGTGCTACCGCTGGACGTGTCTTTTGCCAAGCTCGCAATCGAGGAGGTGCCTTGCGACAGGGGCGAGAAAAGCGGGTATTTCACGAACTCGCTGCTTGCTAACCTTTGGTGCCATAGCGTCGACAATGGTGCTGGGAAATGGTGGAGAGTCTACAATGATAATTCATTTGCGACAGATCAGGCAGAACTTCATAGCTCCATCCCAAGGTTGTTTCGTCCAAACAACGATCCAGAAGAAGAACCGACATGGGATACGGGATGGGTTTCGTGGGAAGTGCCTTTCGGTTGGACGTGGAGGAGGGAGAAAGATGGAGATCCCCCGAATCCAGCTCTTTATGATGGTGTTCAACCAATTGGGCAGTTTGCGACGCAAGTGAGGCACGTTGCTGACATTACGCCTAACGGAACCGTGAAGGTCACGAAGTTGAACAACTGGGTTTCAAGAGGGACGAACGAAGTGATAATGTTGAATGGAGCAGTGCAATGAGAACAACAGCCTATGGATTGGTGATAATGCTTTGTGTAGTTGCCGCTGTTGGAGGATGTTCCGAGCAAAAGAAGAACGATCCCATGGCGGACATACGCACGAGCGGAGCGAGCCAAAGGATATTGGATTACCTCGACATCGTCCTCAAAAAGGGCAAAGCAAAAGGCGTCAAGACGCGAGACATCATTGACGACATCGCTGCGGTCACAAACAGGGTTGCGAGGGGAAAACTGTACAAGATTGTCGAGGATAGACTTTTCTCGGTTGACATTGACATAACGCCTAAGAATCTTTATGACCAGATAGGGCTCATGGATGGCATATGGAACAGCGCCAACTATCTTGCGCAGAATATGGTCGATGCGACGCAGGAAGAGCGGTGGCGCATCCGCTTGCGTGCACTTGAGTGGGAGCGCAATCAGATTCTGAGGATAGAGAAGAACGAGCCGCCGGATGTTTATGAACCTGTTGAACGGAAGATGATTCCCGTGAAGGTAGGCAACAAAGTCGAGTATTATCCACAAGTGGTTGCACACAGCAAGAATTTTCATTTGGACTGGAGGATGCTTCTTAAATATGCCCGATCAGAATATTCACAATCATTTCCAGTGTACCTCGTACAACGCCTTGAGAGGGACATAGACGATGACGATCTCAGAGCGAGATTACAGAAGAAGATGGAGGAAATACTGGGACGTTCGCTGACAGACGATGATTTTCAGCCCTCAGATTTGATAGAAACGTATCGCCTGAAACGTGAAGAGCGCAAGAAGCGTGCGCAGAAAGCGGGCGGGGCGGTGCAATGAGAACGGAATGCAGAAAGATGATTTGATGCGTTAGCGTTGCACAAATGCCCCTCGCCCCTGCCGATTTTCGGCGGGGGTTTTTTGTTGGCGGGAAGTGTGGTATAATTCGTGGCGTTTTGTGGAGGTAGGCCTAGGGCCGAAACCGCAGAACTTTGGTGCGGCGGGGAGAAATCCGCTACGCCGAGAGTTAGCATCAACGCTAACAAGTCGTTCGTGTAAAATACGACCAATATCTTTATTTTGGACGGCATGTGAGTGATGGTGCGCCCGACAGGGCGCATTGTCTCTTCATGTATCCAAAATGGCCTTTGGTCGGGCTTTACACGAGTGCATGGGGGAAATTGCGCTCTCTTTTTATGCATCGGATATTCCGGCGGCGGTAACGAGCGCAGACCGCATGGCCGATGACATCCGAGAAGAAACAGAACACAGCGATGAATGACGGCGGCGCATTCTGTGCGCACCCTGCCGCCCGCACATGTCCATCGGCTAACAGGCTCTCCGCTTCCCTGCTGACATCATTCGGCTTTTCAAATGAACGAGGGGACTCCTTGCGGTAAGTGTGGAGGGTGTCAAGAAATAGGATGAACCAATGGAAGATTCTTCACACGCTCAGATGGTTTCCCTGATATGGAACATCGCCGACGATGTTCTGCGGGATGTGTTCCTTCGCGGACAGTACCGGGACGTGATCCTGCCGATGATCGTGCTGCGCAGATTGGATGCGCTCTTGGAGCCGACAAAGGCCGAGGTTGATGCGGAGGTCAAGGAGAACGGCGTGGACGCGGACGTTCTCTTTGACATCACGAAGCTGCCGTACTACAACACGAGCAAGTGGACGCTGAATATTCTCAAGGCTCAGGCCACGAACGACGAAAAGATACTGCTCGATAACTTCAACGAATATCTGCTTGGCTTTTCGGAGAACGTGCGCGACGTGCTCCGGAAATTCGGGTTCATCTCCAAGGATGGGAATACCGCCGCAGAGAAGGCGCAGAAGCTCTCCGACAACCACCGGCTCCTTTCCGCAATCGAACGCGTCACCGATCCGCGCATCAATCTCACCGACAAGCCTGTCAAGGGGCCAGATGGGTTGACGATCCCGCCGCTCGACAACATCGGGATGGGCAAGGTGTTCGAAGAGCTGCTCAGACGCTTCAACGAAGAGAACAACGAGGAGGCCGGCGAACACTTCACTCCGCGCGACGCCATCATGCTTCTCACGCGGCTTATCTTCGAGCCGATCAAGGACAACCTCCCGAAGACATTCTCGCTCTACGATCCTGCCTGCGGTTCGGGCGGCATGTTGACAGAATCACAGCGTTACCTCACCGAGGTGCTTGGCGTTGATCCTGCCGCGATATTCCTCTCGGGCACCGAGGTGAACCCGGAGACCTACGCCATCTGCAAGGCCGACCTCATCATCAAGGGGACGGATTCCAACGGCATCAGGAACGGCAACACGATCACGCAGATCGAGAGGGTCTTCGCCGACGACCGCTTCTCCCAGAAGCGCTTTGGCTACATGATCACGAATCCCCCCTACGGCAAGAGCTGGAAGGAGGACAAGAAGAAGATCTATCATGACAGCGAATTGCTTGACGACCGCTTCCGCGTGAAGCTCGTCAACTTCGTGGGCGAGGAAGAGGAGGTTGACGTGACGCCTCGTACATCCGACGGCCAGCTCCTCTTCATCCTCGAAATGCTCTCGAAGATGACGCCGCTCGAATCCCAGCCGCAGGGCACGCGCATCGCGTCCGTCCACAACGGCTCTTCGCTCTTCACCGGCGATGCCGGCAGCGGCGAGTCGGATACGCGCCGCTACCTTTTGGAAAACGATCTTGTCGAGGCCATCGTCCAGCTGCCGAACAATATCTTCTACAACACGGGCATTTCCACCTACGTTTGGATCATCACCAACAAGAAGGAAGGGCGGCGGAAAGGCAAGATACAGCTCATCGACGCGTCCCAGGCCTTCGAGAAGCTGCGCAAGAACCAGGGCCAGCGCAACTGCATGATCGACGAGAAAAGCCGCGACAGGATCCTCGCCGCCTACCTCGACTTTGACGCGGGGGATGATTTAGCCACAAAGAACACAAAGTGCACAGAGGCGGGAGGGTCGCGCACCCCTGCTAGGGCATCCGCTTCGCGGACAGCCTGCGGCTGGGGGATACCCTGCGCGACTGTCGAATCCAAAATTTTCTCCAACGACGATTTCCGCTACTATTCGGTGACGGTGGAGCGTCCGCTCCGACTTCGCGCGCAGTTCACCGCGCTCAAGATCGACGCGCTCCGCCACGACGCGAAGGACGTGGAGTTCTCGCAGTATCTCTACGCGACATTCGGCGAAAAAGTTTACCAAGGACTTTCGGAAGCGGACAAGACGGCGGTGAAGGAATACCTCCAGGAAGCGGAGATCAAGAAGACTGACAAGCAACTCAAGCCGTTCTTCGAGGCGGCGAAGTGGCGCGAGCGCCGCGAGCTGATGGAGGCGGCGAAAACGATAAAGGAGAAGGTTGGCGAAGAGGTGTGGATGGATTACAACGCTTTCGAAAAAGCCGTGGTCACTGCGGGCGCGGAGCTTGGTAGGGCGCGCTCGCCGAGCGCGCCGCCCACTCAAATCGCACTTACCTCCGCCGCCTACCGCGCTATCGCCCGTGCGATGGCAGAGCCCGATCCCGCAGCCGAGCGTGTCGTAAAGGGCGAGGTCAAGTCCAACGCCAAGGCGCTCAAGGAGCTGGACGGCGTGTACGGCGTTCCAGACGAGCGGCTTGCGGACTACGGTTACTTCCCCACGGACCACGGCACCTACATCACCTACGAGCCCGACACCGACTTGCGAGACGGCGAGAAGATTCCCGTAAAGGAAGACATCTGGGAATACTTCCAGCGCGAGGTAAGGCCGTATGCCGAGGACGCATGGATCGACCTGCCGAAGACGAAGATCGGCTGCGAGATATCCTTCACCAAGCACTTCTACAAGCCGCAGCCGCTGAGGACGCTCGCCGAGAACGAAGCCGACCTGCGAAGAGAGGCCGAAGAGAACGCCTCAATCCTGAAGGAGTTGCTGGGATGAATGGGTTCGGCAATTATGGATGGGCGGAAAAGAAGCTGCATGGGTGCTTTTATGAAAGCACCGCTAAAAATAGCGCGCTGTCCTTTACCCGTGCTATGCAATTCAACTATGGGCGCATCGTAGACAAGAATGAATCATTTGAGACTGATCAGGTAAAGGATATTTACGCAAAATATTCGTTGGTGAAGAAGGGTGATATCATCATCAATGGATTGAACCTTAACTACGACGTGGTGTCGCAGCGTGTTGCGATTGTTCCGAAAGATGGAATCATCACTTCTGCGTACATCGTCTTGCGACCGCGCGAGGGGTTATTCCCAGAGTATTTCTGCTACTTGTTCAAGGCAATGGATAGCAGAAAGATATTCCATGGCATGGGAACTGGTATAAGGCTGACATTGTCGTTTAAAGAGTTGAAAAACATGCCTATTCCTCTTCCCTCTCTCCCCGAGCAGAAGGCGATTGTGGCGTATCTGGATGCGGAGACGGGGAGGATCGACAAGGCAATCGCGGCGGAGGAGAAGATGATTGAGCTCTTGCAGGAACGCCGCGAGATTGTGATAAACGAGGCCGTGGGCGGTGGGGAGATGCGCAAAGGGTGGAAGGTGAAACCGTGGAATGGAATATTTGCGAATCTTGATTATTTGCGAAAGCCGATTACGGCAGACCAGCGCCCACGAGCAAACCCACAGTATGATTATTATGGGGCATCTGGTGTAATAGACAAGATTGATTATTATAATGTTGACGACACGGTTCTTCTTATCGCCGAAGATGGCGCAAATCTTGGGCTACGGAATGTGCCATTAGTGTATAA
>CACZCD010000185.1:0-4749 GCA_902779565.1 uncultured bacterium
CGTCTCCGTTACAGGCGTCTGTGTGATGGACACTGAGAACTGGAACCATCATTCGATGTTGCCAAAGGTCACGGAGATGTTCCTATCGGTCAGTTCGCCCGACGACATCAAAATCCTCGCCCACCCGCCGTGGTGGACGCCCTTCAAGTTGATGGTCGTGATCGGCGTACTGTTGCTGCTGCTCGTGGCGTTCCTCATCTGGAACGCGTCGCTCCGCATCCTCTCCGAACGGCGCGGACGCGAAATGTACCGCAGCCAGATCGCGCAGGCGAAAGCGGAGATGAAGACAGATGAGCGCACGCGTCTCGCCGCCGAGCTGCACGACCATCTGGCGCAGAACCTGACCGCCATCTCCTACCAGATCGCCGCCGCTGAACGTTCGCGCACGGTCGATACCGCCGCCTCCGCGCATCACCTTGATACCGCAAGCCGCATGCTCGGCTCATGCCGCACGGAACTAAGACGCTGTCTCTGGGATCTCCGGAGCGATGCATTGGACGAAGCCGACGTCAATCTGGCGATCCGGAAGTCGATCGAGCCGATCGCCGGAAACGCGAACGTCCACGTGGAGGTCAATGCGCCGCGCGCAAAGCTCTCCGACTCGTCACTGCACGCGACCTTGAGCATCATCCGTGAACTTGCCGCGAACGCCGTCAACCACGGACAGGCGAAGAACCTCCGCATCACGGGAGAACTTGCGCACGGAACGCTGCAACTCTCCGTGACCGACGATGGCTGCGGTTTCGATACGGAAAAGGCACCGGGAATGGACGAAGGACACTTCGGTCTGGGCGGCGTGCGCGAGCGCGTCCGCCGCCACAACGGCGAAATGTCGATCGAATCCGCCCCCGGCAAAGGCACAAGCATTTCAGTCACCCTCAACTCACAACCCTCACCCCTCAACTCTTAACCGCTGACATGAAATCCAAAACCAGAATCCTGATCGTTGACGACCATGCCCTGATACGGCGAGGACTCGCGGATCTGCTGCGCTATGAGAAGGATCTCGCCGTTGTCGGCGAAGCCGGCGACGGCGAGGCTGCCGTCGCCGTCGCGACTGAACTGAAGCCGGATGTTGTGGTGATGGATCTGATGATGCCCGTCATGGACGGCGTGGAGGCGACACAACGCATCAAAACGGCTCTGCCCGAGGCAAAGATCCTTATCCTCACCACGTTCGGCACTTCGGTCGATGTTGCACGCGCAATTGCCGCCGGTGCGTCCGGGGCGATCATGAAGGACGCCTCGATGGAAGATCAGCTCCACGCCATCCGAACCGTCGCATCCGGCGGTAAGGTGCTTTCCCCTGAGATTGAGAAAACCGTTCAGGAAGAGCCTTTGCCCGAGTTTACGAAACGGCAACTTGTGATTCTTGAATCCGCCGCGCGCGGCCTTACGAACAAGGACATCGCCAATATGCTGGACATCTCACCCGATGCCGTCAAACAGCATCTGGCGGCAATCTGCTCAAAGCTCGGCGCGGCCAACCGCGCCGAGGCGGTGAATGTCGCGCACCGAAAGCACCTGCTCAAATTCTAACCCACCTAATCCCCCACACCCTTCCAACGGACGATACATGAGACGAGCAACGGGCGAGACGCCCGTTGTCCCAGAAGTTGGATTTTGGTCTTTTGGAAGCGGCAGGCGGGCGAAATCGCCACGCTTCGGTTATACCATATCCTCCGCTCGCGTCGTTTGGGCGAATACGGCGTCAGGGCCGGGACGCCTTCGGTGCGTCCGGATGCGGATCGCAGACGAACAGAAAATCGGCCAACTGCGGTTTCGTGCGCGGCGTCTCCACGCGCCGCCAGCCGCCCGATGATTCGCGGACGAAAAGCCCCGGATACGTGGCGAGCGGAATCACGCCGTCTTGGTAGGTCTTGATATCGAGCTTGTCCGGCGCAACACCCTTCTCGCGCCATGCAACCATGGCCTGGCGCACGTTCTCGCCCTGTCCCGGTCCGCCGGTGAAGGCACGTCCCTTCCCGCCGCCATGCGCACCGCCCGGCATGCAGAAGAGCCGGCAGCTTTCCATCGTGCGTTCCAGTCCGCCCTGCTGCGCGCAGATGCGCTCGTAGTGCTCCACGATCGGATACGGCGACACCGTCTGGTCCTCCCAGCCGGTCGTCACGATCATCTTGCCGCCGCGCGCGAAGAACGCCGAGAGATCCGTGCCGTTGGCGTTGCCTTCCGGCGCCGCATCGTGCGCGAACGCACGCATCCGCTCCCACGTCACGTGGGGACCGAATTCGGGCGGAAGCCCCCGTTCTTTCAGCCATACCCGCAACCCCGCCATCATCCGCGAACCCATACGCTTGCCGAGGTACGCGCTCGGCGCGTAGTTGAGGGCAAGGCATTCGCCCTCAAAGTACGACGGCGTGTAGATGGCCTTGAGACGGGCGAGCTTGTCGCCCTGCGCAAGCGAGGGCGCGCGCTTCGCCGCCAGCGCGAGAATCGCATCGACCTCTTCGCCGGTCGTGCGCCCGTCCGCGAGGAACCGGCCCGCATACGGCGCCGGGTCCTTCGTCTTCCGGAACTCGATCGCCGCATCGGCCACGATGCGCATCTCCTCCGTGGAGAACAGCAGCTGGCCGTCCGCACCGTGCGTCTGCCGCCAAAGGTTCCACTTCGCCATGTTGTTCGCCATCGTGTTGTGCGCGGGCAGGTAGGAAATGATGCCGTCGTAATCCGCCGGGAAGCGGACCGCCTCGCTGAATGCCTGGCGTCCGCCGCACGAGCCGCCGCAGAAATAGGACTTGTCGGGCGCCTTCCCGTAGTAGGCCTCGACGAAACGCTTCCCGTACACCGTCATCAGGTGCGTCGCGCGCCAGCTGTAGTCGCGTGAAACCGCCTTCGGCCAGATGTTCGTGTCACGCGTGCCGCAGTCCGTGACGGACCATGTGCCGAGATCGGTGGTGACGGCGGCGGAATCCTCTCCGACGAACCGCTCGAGACTGGGAACCTTTCCGGCGGTGCCGCTGTTGCCGATACCCCAGAGCCGCCCGTCCCAGCGTTCCGGCGGCGCCATCTCCACCCGGCAGCGGATGTCGCTGCCCGGTTCCGCCTTCAGGACGAAGTCCACGCGCACCACGCCGCCCCGTTTCGGCATCGTCGCGACATTCGTGACGGTGCACAGGCCGTCGGCGACGGCCTTCACGTGCGCCAACCGCGCCGCGCAATCATCCGCGCCGGCACGCACGGCGAACATCATACCCGCAACCAGGAGTCCCCGCATCGCGGAGCGCCCCGACAACCATCCGTTTCGAGTTCTGAACATGTTGACGCACCTCATTCGTTTAGGACATTTCTCTCAGCGGCACCCGACGCGCCCGAACGCGTCAGCGCTCGGTCACGGCGCCGAGGGCGGTGGCCTGCGGGACGACCGTGGTCTTTTCGTAGCACGCGAAGGCACCGTCCACAAGATCCTTGGCCGGCCGGCGCGTGAAGAGGTTCACGATCGGCACCAGCACAAGCCCGCCCACCATCGCGAGCGCGCCCGTGTTGATCGGCGACTTCAGGAAGTCCGGCATCGCATCGCGGCAGAACACGCCCACGAGCGTGAACACCGGCGCCGCGATAAAGCAGACCCAGCAGGACGCCGCCGTCACGCGCTTCGAATAGAGCGCATACAGGAACGGCGCGAGGAACGCGCCCGCCATCGCGCCCCACGACACGCCCATCATCTGCGCGATGAAGGCGATCGGGCTCGTGCTCTTGTACTGCACGAGCGCCAGCGCGGCGGAGATCGCGATGAACACCACGATCAGCGAACGGATGCAGAGCACCTGCTTCCGGTCGCTCATCTTCTTGACGACGGTGCCGTTGATGAAATCGATCGTGAATGTCGAGGAGGACGTCATCACCAGCGACGACAGCGTGCTCATCGAGGCGGAGAGCACGAGCACCACCACGAGCGCCAACAGAAGCGGCGAAAGCCCCTCCAGCATCTTCGGGATGATGGCGTCGAACCCGCCCGCCGGGATGCCCTTCGGTCCGACGTTCAGCACGTCCGTGAAGAGGCGGCCGAACCCGCCGAGGAAGTAGCAGCCGCCCGCCACCACGAACGCGAAGAGCGTGGAGATCACCGTGCCCTTCTTGATCGCGCCCTCGTTCGTGATTGCATAGAACTTCTGCACCATCTGCGGCAGGCCCCAGGTGCCGAGCGAGGTGAGGATCACCACGCAGAGCAGGTTGAGCGGCTCCGGACCGAGGAACGACGTGAAGATGCCGGGCGTCGGTTCGCCGCCGGGCAGGATCGCCGGGCCCGGAACGCGGGCGAGACCGTCCAACGCGGCGAGCAGACCGCCCTTCGATTCGAGCGTCGCCCAGATGACCGCCGAGATGCCCACCAGCATCACAAGCCCCTGGATGAAGTCGTTGATCGCCGTCGCCATGTAGCCGCCCGCGATCACGTAGATCGCCGTCAGCACCGACATCAGCACGATGCACCAGGCGTAGTCGATGGAGAACACCATGCCGAACAGACGCGACAGACCGTTGTAGAGGGACGCGGTGTACGGGATGAGGAACACGAAGATGATCGCGGCGGCGGCCAGCTTCAGCGCGGGGCTGCCGAACCGCTTGGCGAAGAAGTCTGGCATCGTCGCGGAGTTCAGATGTTGCGTCATGATGCGCGTCCGCCGCCCCAGGATGGCCCAGGCGAGCAGCGAACCGATCAGCGCGTTGCCGATGCCGGCCCACGTCGCGGAGATGCCGTAGCGCCAGCCGAACTGGCCGGCGTACCCCACA
>CACZCD010000185.1:4767-11681 GCA_902779565.1 uncultured bacterium
CAAACACCACCGCCGAGAAATACGAGGTCCCATAGGCGAACGCGGTCAGCCATGGACCGACGGTGCGTCCGCCCAACACGAAACCATCCACGTTCCGCGACCGTTTCCGGCAGGCGAACCCAATCACCAGCATCGTCGCGAAATACAACAGTAGAAGCAATGCTTTAATCATCGTCTTTTGTCTCCTAAAAAAGTGTGAATTATAGCATACCGCCTATCTTACAGCAAATCGGCGGGGGAATGCCTTTGTCGCGCACCCCTCGCCGACAGGGAGGACGAGCGGTTCCGTGACCGTCGCGCCCCTCGCCGCATCCTGCAGAATGCGCACACCTACGGCAGCACGAGTGTGCCGAGGCTTTCCAGCTCGTCGATGCCGCGCGAGAAGGGAGACCAGTTCAGGTAGGTCGTCGGTTCGCCCTCGACGTTCCGCGTCCGCAGGAACTCCGCCGGGAACCTGTCGGCAATCTCGCCCAACGACGACTTCGGGATGTTGATCTCCGCCGTCCAGCGGTCTTTCCCAACCGACACCTTCACCTTCGCGCCGGACTCCCACTTGTAGTCCCCCTTCGCGAAGCCCACGCCCGGCTTGATGCACTTCGAGTCGGCAAACGACCCGGAGGAGCTGACAAACAGATGGTAGTAGTTCAGCTTGTCGGCCGACGTGTTCAGGAACAGCTCCACGCAGTTGTCGCGCCATATCTCGGAATCGTCGTGCGCGCGCTTCGGGGCCACCATCCGGTCGGTGTGCGGTTCGCAGCACTCGAACGTGAACACGAGCGTATCGCCGCGGCGCGCAAGCGACACCTTCGTGTCGATCCCGGGCGGAACCGCCCGCTTCTTGCTGTCGCCGAACGGATGGTCGAGCGCAAGGCTCCCCTTCGCCGGCTCCCACACGAGCGACGCGATCGCGGCCATGCGCTCCCTGTGCCGTTCCGACGCCGTGCGCATCTCGCCCAGAAACCCGCGCCTGAAGAACTCGAGGCGCCGTGCCTCGAGCGAACCGGGCGCCACCTTCGCCTTGGCCCGATCGATCATCCCATCCATCTCCGCGATCGTCGCGGCGGAATATATCTCGCCCCACAGCTTCGTCTGCGTAGGCGGGGTTATCTGCGGACCGAGCGCGGTCTCCACGGAGTTGCCCATGATCTTGCCCAGCCAGATGTCCTCGAGCTTCGAGTAGAGCGCCGCCATCTCGTCCGCCGCCGCGCCGAACATCAAACGGTGATGCTCCGCGAGCACGGCGTCCACGTCGGTGTCGGCATTCCAGCAGACGCGCGAGAGCATGTAGTAGTTCAGGTAGTTGTACAGGAACCTGTCGCTCTCCGACTCCATGAACGTGCCGAATATCCACGGCGCGGCCTTCTTGTAGTATTCGCCCACCGCCCGCGGCGTCATCTGCGGGATGCCGGGGAACTTCTGCGCGCCGAACTTGCCCGGATACGTCCAGATCCAGACGGGGCGGCCGAGCTTCTCCACCCATTCGCGGATGGTGTGAAGACCCTCCTCGAGCGCCGCGGGCTTGCGGATCGTCCAAGGTCCGCCCACGGCGACCATCACGAGCACGTTCGAGGGGATGTCGATCGCGGGGACCTTCTTGTACGGCATGTACGCCATCTGCGTGACGTATCCCGGGACGCCCTCCGCCGTGAGCCTGTTCGCGATCGCCACCGTGTTGCTCCACACGAGGTCCGTCGCCCAGTTCCCCTTGAACTCCGGTCCGCGGTTGTACGCCGCCTGGCAGCGCGGGCAGTGGCACTCCATCATGCCGTCCTGGCACATGATGTCCACGTACCGGCCATCGACGCAATTGTTGCCCCATCCATACACGCCGTCCTTCCAGCCGGGGATTCCGCGCACGCGCGCCGCCTCGCCGGAGAGGTAGCTCCGCACGTCGCGGTAGATCTCCTCCCAGATTGCGGACGTCAGGCACAGCTGCCCCGGATGGGCCTGGGTGGGATCGGTGGAGCGCATGCCGTTCGTGTAGAGCATGAAGTACTCCGGATGATCCTTCGCGAAGCGCTTGATGTACTTGAACCCGTTCAGCCCGTGGCAGCACGGCACATGGTCGGTGCCGAGCCGCATGCGCAGCCAGTTGAGCGCCTTGCCGGATGCCGGGGACATGGAATCGTCGAACCACGCGCCGTCGCTGTAGTTCGCGCCGCCGGCAGAATACGGACGGCGGATGCTCATCGCCGGAGCCACCTTCAGGTCGCATGTCCCCACGTCGATCTCGTCCCTCTTTGGCACAACCGTCCCCATCTCGCCCGGGAAGTAGAAGCGGCACCCCGCGAAACGCTCCAGGAACTCGTACACGCCGAAGAGCGTCGCGCGTTCGTACAGTTGCCCCATCGAGTTGCCCTTCTCGATCTCCTTTGCAGGATCACGCCAGGCGTGGTCGCGCCCAACGATGAACAACGAATCCCCCTGCACGCGCATCACGAACTCGTCGCGCTTCAAGGGCGTTACATCGATACCCGCCGCGCGCGCCTCCGGCGAATCGCCGAGGAACACATGCACAAGCCCCTCTCCCGGCTTCCGCGCAATCTTCGCCTCACCGCCGAGCGACTGCCCCAGGAACGTCTGCAGCTCCTTCGCCGCGAACTCCACGACCTTCGGCGCCTTCTGCGGGATCACAATGTCGAACCCGCCGTTCTTGAGCGTCACGGCATCCGCCGCAAGCGCCCCACACATCGCCGCCACTGCTATGATTGCCCTCTTCATGCCCTCTCCTTTTAAAGCCTCTACTAACCACTAACCACTACCCACTAACCACTAACCACTAGCCACTAACCACTAGCCACTAACCACTAGCCACTAGCCACTAACCACTAATCACTAACCTCACTAATCCTCACGCCATCGAACCACGCAGTTCCATGGCACGGCCCTCTTACGATAAGCCGGATGTAGCTCCGGCAATTCTCTTTCTTCGAACGTGTCTTGAACTCGAAGCTGAAATGCGTCCAGTCCATCGTTCCCGAGATCGAGCGGCGCGGTGGGAAGCTGTTGTTGACCCCATCGTTCACCACCACGTGCGCGCCGCCGCCGCCGGGCGAGCGCAGGTCCTCCGTCTTGAGGAAGAACGAGAGCCTGTAACGCGTCTCGGGCTTGAGGTCCGGCAGATACTCCATCGCGACGGCGGATTCGTTCGTGGCGACGAGCCGACAGCTCGCCTTCCCCACGGCGAACACGTCCGTATCCAACGGGAACGGCGGCTTGCCCATGTACCATCCCCTCGGCCCGCCACAGTTGCGCCCTGACACGCGCCCGTCGAAGTCCCCGAACGACACGATGTTGCGCTCCTCCGGGTGCGCCGCCCGCCGCGCCAGCTCCGCCGCCGGGCTGCACCTCTCAGCGTAGCGGCGCGTATGGTCAAGGACGCATTCGATCAGCTCGCGCCGCACGAACGCCACGCGTCCGCGCGCGTCGCTCGCCGCATCCAGCTTCCGTTCCGCCGCTACCGCGATGTCCAGCCATCCCTTCACGCGCTTGGGTGAATAGATCTCCGTCCACAGCATGTGCGTGTCGGGCCAGCGCACCACCGGCCCGAGCGGGGTCTCCACCGTCCGCCCCACCACCTGGCCGAGCCAAGTCTCCTCCATCTCCTCGTAGATGCGCCTCATCTCGTTCGCCGCCGCGCCGAACATCCGCCGGTAGTATTCGCTGAGCAGCGCCTCCACGTCCACCTTGCTGTCCCAGCACACCTTGCCGAACACGTAGTAGTTCAGGTGGTTGAAGAACCAGCGGTCGGTCTCGCTCTCCGCGAACGCGCCGATCGCGTATGGCGCTATGCCCTTGAAGTACCGCCCCCACACGCGCGGGCACAGCGACGGCGCGCCGTCCATCTCCTCGTCCTTGCGCGGGTACGTCCAAAGCCACGTCTTGCGCCCCGTCTTCTCCATCCATTCCCGCGCGCGCCGCTCCTGCTCCGCAGCCGCCTTCGCGTTGCCGAGCGAATAGGGGCCGTTCACCGCCGTCATCACCAGCACGTTCGTCGGCAGCGGGAAGTCCGGCACGCGCGCATACGGATGGTATGCCATCTGTGTGACGCATCCGTCAAGACCCTCGTCCAGCACCTTCTGCGCGATGCGCGCCGTCACGCCCCAGATGAGCTCGCTCGCGTAGTTCCTGTCGTCCTTCCACGCCGCCTTGCACCGCTCGCACTGGCACTTCTGGAAGGAGTCGTTCGGCATGATGTCCACGTATCGCCCCTGCGCGCAGTTCTTCCCCCACGCGAACTTCCCGGGGTTCCAACCGCACACGCCCCTCGCCGACGCCGGTTCGCCCCGCAGGTAGCTGAGCACGTCCTTCTCGATCTCGTCCACCACCCCCGAGCTCCAGCAGAGGTGCCCGTTCCGCATGGACGGATGAGACCCGTCGTGCGCCACGAGCCGCTTGCCGCCAACAAGCGCAAAGTATTCCGGATGGTCTTTCGCGAAGCGCTCCGAGTAGCGGAAGCGGATGCTCCCGTGGCAGCACGGGATCGACTCCGTCTCCATCCGCGTCCTCAGCCAGTTGAGCGTCCATCCCGACCGCCCTGCGCCTTCGTACCACCTTGCGTGGTTCCCCGCATAGTAGGTGCGCACCAGATACTCCGGCGCGCGCACCTCATTCAGCGGCGGCACCTCTATCCTCTCGGCGCGCGGAATCAGCGTGCCGAACTCGCCCGGGAAGTAGAACCGCGCATTGGCGTACCGCTCGAGGAACTCGTACACGCCGAAGAGCGTCGCGTACTCGCCTTGCTGGATGCCGCTGCCTCTGCGGATGGAAGCCGCTGCGTTTCCGATCGGCGAATCGCGCCCGGCGATGAAGATGCGGTCATTCCCCACCGTGCGCAGCACGAACCCGTCGCGCGGCAGCGCCGCCACCTCGATGCCCGCCGCCTTCGACCATTCGTTCGTGCCCAGCACGATCGACACCTTTCCCGGCGTGGGGCGCAAGACGCGCGGCACGGGACGCCCGAACACTTGCGCGAGCGCGTTCGTCATCTCCTCGATGGCGATCAGCGTGGTGCCGTACGGACGCCGCGACGCCACCACCTCCACGTTGCCGCCCGTGAGCGAAACGCCTTGTGCCGGCATCGCGCCCGCGCAACACGCAGCCAGCAGTGCAAATCCGCAAATCCGCATCATCATCTGAACACCACCATCGTTCCGACGCGAAACACCTTGACCCCCGTCGCCGTCACCGACGCCTTGAAGCGGCTGGTCGGATCGCCGCCAATCTTGACCGGCCACCGCGACACGTTCTCCACACCGGTGCACGCGGAAAGGTCGCACGGCATGTCCGCCATCTGCCCCGTCGGCACGTCCTCGATGGAGACCGTGCCCTCCGCCGCGAAAGTCACGTTGCTCACGCTTCCCATCCCCTTCGTCGTGTCGATCCCGATCCCCTTCACCTCGATTGGATCGCCGTACACCACGAAGCATCCGCCCGCATCGACCTTCAGGTACGAAATCCCGTTCGGCAGCACATCCGGAAGCTCTCCGGCCGGAACCGTGGTGTCAATCGGCGCGCCGCCGGTCACCACGCCGCCGGGAACGACATCCCCGCCCGAAATGCTCCACTTCTTGCTGTTCGCGAACGCGAAGTCGCTCACGTTCGTCACCGTGTGCCAGCTGTTTCCGTCCATGCTCCCCTCGATCGCGAAATGCGTAAGCTCCGTGTACTTGTATGCGCCGCCAAAGTTGTTCGGATAGGAGATGTCGAACGAACTCACCGGCGACGGACAGCCGGCGAGGTGCATGTACACGTATTTCCATGTGGTTTCGTCTTCCGCAGATATCGGTTCTGATAACTGGATGGCGGTCTCCAACGTCCCGTCACCGTTGAACAGCCTGAAATACTTGGCTGTAAGACCGCTCCCAAGGATCGCCGCGCCCGGCACAAGCTTGAAAGTATCCGTCTTGGCGGCGCTCGGTCCCGTTGCAAGCCCCTCGTTGAGCCGTTTGCCGTCCTTGTCGAAAAGGCCGAACTCGCTGAGGTAAACGTAGTTGGTCTCCCAGCCTCCATCCATCGCCCCGCTTCCTTTGTTCTGCTTAAGGACGAGCCTGTACCAAGTCCAGTTTTTGCTGTTGGAAAGGGTGAGCAGGCCCTTCCGCACGTCGATGCCGCCGGTGAACGTCAGGTTCCCGTCGAGGTGCCACGACGAATCGCCGTCCTTTGCGATCCGGAGCGGAGCAGACCCTGTCTCCTCCGTCACATCGGTGAGGAAGCCCGGCGCACTGTCGCCATCGAGCGTAAGCGTGCTCAACGACGGATTGTCGCCGCCCTCCGGCGGTACCACGCCCTTCGCGCCAAGCCACTTGAGCGTTGCGGCCGACCCGTTGCCGAACCGTCCGTTGCCCGTCACGGCGATCTTGCGCGTCTTGCAGGACGCCGCCGCCGTGCCAGAATACTCGAACGCCCCCTCCTCTTCAAGATTCGTCACGTTACCGAGGCGTATCGCATAGTCCACCTCCGGCGGCGCAGACTCGATAAGCCCCACGTATGCGTAGCCGAAAAGATTTGTGGCCCTGCCGACGCAACATGCCGTGCCCTGCTCGGCGATGCTGTCGAACCGCAGCTTCCCGTTCTCCACCCCTATTCCCGCAAGTCTCTTGATGTTTCCGGCTCTCACCTCGGACATCCGCCAAGTCCCGGTTCCCCTCTTCGTAAGGTAGTAGTGCCCGCCATAACTCGCTTCAGCGTCACCGGTGCCAGGAACGATATGGCCGGCGAACACGCACTCTTCGGTGTTAGATCCCGTAAGCACCAGCTCCTTCACGCACTTCGATCCAATGAATATCTGTATGGACATCGCGGACGAATTCCAAGGCGTGCCGAGCTTCAGCCCACCGTAAGCGCCGCCGTCGAACACGACCCTTGTGGTGGCACTCCAGTCCCGGAACGTCCTGTCGCAGCTTTGCGGGCCC
>CACZCD010000186.1 GCA_902779565.1 uncultured bacterium
CTCCTTCGCCACGATTGGTTTGAGGTTGCTGACGTTTCCCGCATCCCGGCCCGACCCGTCGAGGAACGACATCGCCGCCCCCGCATAGCCATAGTCCCCTTCGCTCTTTATGTCGGCTTCAATGATCCAGTCCACCCATCCGGCGAGATCGGTCTTGACCTCCTTCTCTACGCCGAACTTGAGCGCGCCCGATTCCCACGCGCAGCGCAACGCGCCGCCCTTCCCCTTGAACGCGTCCGGTGTCCACGTCACGGAGCCTACCGCCTCCAGCCCAGGGTAGAACTTCGGCACCCATCCGTCTGGCAGACCGGCATCTCCGAATCCGGACATCGCCATAAACGCAAAACAGGCAAAAAACGCTGGTTTCGACATGGTCGCCTCCCCCAAGACTATCTGAAACTGATTACGATTCCGAGATTGGCTATGGCAAGTTCTCCATTCGCCCTGTACTTTGCCGGCCGCCCGTTGATGGTGAGCCATTCTGGCGCGGGACCGTGGACCGCCCCCGTGACGATGAACTTCGCACCACGGCCCGGCACTACGTCAAGTGTTCCGGAATCGTAGATGAACCGAGACGCGGGAAGCGTAAGCGTCACGCCATCGGCGATCTTCAGCGTTCCGCCGCCTGCAACGGTAAGTCTTGGCAGCGACGATGCCGAGCCGACCGTCAAGATGCCACCCTCGTGGTAGAACATCCCTGACGTCGTGTTCTCTCCCGAAAGGATCCACTCGCCGGTTCCACGCTTGCGGACGATGGGATTCTGATGCCCGGCGAGGATGGGTCCCGCATAAGTCGCGGCAACGTCCGTATCGTTGGAAAGGCAAAGCGTTGCATTCCAGTTCAGCGACGTGACGCTGCCGGTGAAGATGACAGGCCCCGTCCCCGCCTGCTCGATTACGTTGGTGTAGTAGCCAAGCTCGATGTTGCGGTCGGTCGTCTCGCCGCTTCCCGTGTAGCGGAGCGTTCCTCCCTGCTCGATGACAATCTTATTGCCCAGACCGATATCGCCCGCCTCGCCTGCCATGCCGATCGTGCGCGCCTCGACAGTGGTCTTGTATATATCGATGTCCTGCGGAATCGTGTTCCCGCCCGTGAAACGCAGCGTGCCAGGGCCAGTGGTCTTGAAACCGGCATCGACACCGGTATAGTACTGGGAAGCTGGCGCAGAAATGGTCACCGTCGCGCCCGCGCCGATATTCAGGGTGCCGCTTGACATATTGAATTGGAATGCCCCCAAGCCGGAAATCTCAATGTCTGACAGAATGCTAAGCTGCTGTACGGCCGGCTGCACACCGGTGCGTAGAATCGAACCCGGCTCAATCACGATATTCTGTTTGGGCAATCCGGCTGGAACGTCAATCCACCTGAATCTGCTGACTGTATTGGTTATGTGCAGTTCGCCGCCCTCGGCCATCGCCATATTGAGATACGGACGAAAACCGGAATTGTTCGGAAACGATCCATACAGCCACGTCTCGCCGCTCCCCTCAAACCTCATGTGCGGATACCCAAACACCCCATCCATCTTGAAACCATCAAAGGCATACACAAGGTTGAGACGACCGGGGGAATCGTTCTTGATGTGGTAAACGGCATTGACATCCTTCTGCCCGGCAATGCCTATGAACGCTTGCAGTGAGATATCCCTTGTGCTGGACTCCTCAATGTATATGCCACCGCCATCTTCAAGTGGAATAGACTCCCAGTGCTGCCCAATCTGGAATGTGGCGTTGTCTCCCGTAACCACAATGTTGCTGATGGATACGAGATTTGCCGTTTTCACCACCCACTGCGCATCGGAACGCGAGAATCGCGCCGTCCAGCCGTACTCGCCATTCGTGACGGTATTGTTGTTCTCGTCTTTCGTGGTGTAGCGTCCAGGAACGACACCCTCCACCCAGTTGGAAGGCACATTCCAAAACCTGTCACTTGCGGTTCCCTTCCACGTGGCCACCTTCTCTTCCGCGCGAATGCCAACAACAGCGGTTGCAACGACGAGACAGCCAATCATCTTTCTAAGTTTTGCACAATAGCAAATTTCCGCATACAGCTTTTCAACGTGTGTCTTACTGGTCATGCTCTTGTCCTTTCGTTTTCGCTGAAAATGATGACATCTTGGCGGTCCACGATTTCCTTTCAATTGGGAAAATCATTCAGCTTTCCCAGGGAGTTCAATCGTTTCAAGCGGAGCGAGGCGGCGGTTTTCCTCATGGCCATCGGCATGGGTGATCTTGATATCGGAGGGTTCGCGCCGCCAGTTGGTGGCGAAGCCGACGCCTTCGCCCTTCGCATTCTCCCAGAACGAGACGAGGACGCTTGGAACCTCGACGTTGCCGGTCTCGCCCCAGCAGGTGTAGATCAGCTTGACGGGGCGCGGCTCGCATTTAAAGGGGGGCTTGACCATTCGTCCTTCAAGCAGGAGTGACGGATGCTTTTTGCGCAGGGCGTTGAATCGCCTGACGAGCGAAACGAGTGCAGACTGCTCTGCGAATCCCTCGTCCCATGACCGCCCCCAGCCAACGACAAGCCCATTGTCCCGACCAAGAATCAACGAAAGCATGTCGCCGTTGTGGAAAGAGTAGGACCAGCGATAGAACGGATCAATGTCATGGCAGGCGCATTGGTTGCCGGAGAAGTTGCACATCCATTCATGGAACACGAACGCCGAACCGTGAACCGGCCTTGCTCCGCCGATGCCGCTTCTACTGAACGCCCACTGGAAACGGGCATCATTGTAGAAGAGCTGCGGCACATAGGGCGTGGCGGCGGACGCTTCGCAGCCAAGCAACATGCCGTCTTCCGCAGCAGATGCGGTGACTTGCTTCTGGAGCGAAACCATCGTATCGACCTCCCACGCGCCGGGGATTGGTGGGTGGCCGTGGTGTTTTGCATAGCAGAGATGCCAGCCGCCGCCGTTGTTCTGGTCGAAGAACTGGCAGTAGTCGATTCCGAACCGCGACATCTTGGCGATTTCGTCGGCAACCGTGCGCACCGACCACTCGTCTGCAAGGCACATTTCGCAGCCGAAGCGCTGCGCGTCAGGTCCATTGCAGCAGCCCGCCGTAATTTCACCCTTCGGCCCACGCACCATGTGTCGACCAAGCTGCTCTTGCTCGAATCTCTGCTCGAGCGAATAGGAAGGCACAATGCAGCTGACTTGCGTCCAGGCCGTGCCAGAACAATAGACGCCCAACAAATCGCCGCGCGCATGGAGCGCGTCGCGGAACTTGGCAAGTTCCTCTTCACCACCATACGGCGGCCAGACATAAGGCGGTGCCCACGGAGCCGTCCCCTCCCAATGCATCAGAAGCGCCATGATGCGCGAATCGAGAAGCTTGCCGTACTTCTCCACCGCCGACATTGCGTTGATGTAGGGGAAATAGCAGTTGGGCGGCATGTTGCGCGGCGAATTGTCCCGTCCTTTGCCGCGCACGGGATAGATGAGGTTCACGGGCGAGTCGTACATCCACTTCGGACGCTTTGGCGGATTTGCGAATGCGGGCAGAGTATGCACCCAATCGCGGTAGATTTCGCAGGCGTCCATCCAGTCTCCATCATACGGGCGCAGCGTGTAGTGAAACTTTGGCCTCCATGCGCCATCCGCATCGAGGTCGCCGCAGAAGGTCAGCAGAGAAAGCCGAACCGCACCGTCGCCGATGCGTTCCCAGTCCACTTGCTTCAGGGTATGTCGCTCATCTACTGCCGAAAAGTAAACGCCATGACCGTTCTTGTAGGCTGCAAGGAACTGCATCTGGCAGTAGCTGGGATAGAGCGAATAGGTGCCGTTCCAGTTGCGGTCGCGGAATGTGACCGGACGATAAGGGCTACTACGGCGCGTGACATCCGTCACTTCAATGCCATCGATGTACGGCCAGAAAAGCGTGTTGTCTGCGGCGACATGAATCTGCGGGCCGTCGAACCATTCGAGCAACATTCCGGAGGGGATGTTTTCGATGGACGGCTTGAAGCGGAATTCGCCGTTGGCGGCGGTGACGGACATGCGGACGACGAGGCCATTTGCATGGCGCCATTCAAGTTGGGCATTTTGCCTCTCGCTAAGTTCGCCAAGTTCGCTAAGTTTTTTCTCTGCCGACTTTGCGCACTTGGCGGGCTTTGCGTAAAACACAAACGCAAAGTCACTTGATTTGAGCCGTATGGGGTTGCCTTTGCCATCGAGGAGCTGCAAAGTGAACGCCTCCGCCGCCGGTACGATGCGATTATTCTTATCGGCGGTCACCCCGCAACCGCCGCCATCTACGACAAGAGACTCCACCGCACCGCACGTATCGGAAAGGCGAAGCGTCGCGCCGTCCGCCGCGAACTCGACCGCCAAGGCCGAGATAACGCCGAACAACGCCACCGCACATGCAGCGCTTCTGATGTCTGATAGCTCCATAACGGCGCGAATTATCTCATTTCGCCGCAGGCAAAGCAAGAGAAGGACGATTTTTATAGAGCAATAAAAAAGTTGACTTTCAAGCAAAGGCTGATCGCGGCTTCAGAGACGCAATCGGGCAGACATCGACACCGTGCAATAGTCGGGCCCCGTTGTCACAGCCAGAAAATCCGGAGGCCGGCTACAGGTTTTCGATCAGCGGCTCATCGATATTGCGCTTCCTCGCGCTGAAGTTGATGCCGATCAAGGTCACAGGGCGCTTGCCGCCCTTATACGCATCGGCATAGCCCTTCTCGCGTATCTGCCGGATCGCCGCCTTCGCGCTCTTGTTGAACTTGAACTCGAACACGTACACCGCCTTCTTTGTCTCGACGATCGCATCGGCGTAGCCTCGCGCGGAAGCCTGCTCGGCGCGGACATCCGCACCCAGCATCTTCATGAAGAGCTGGAAGTACCGCTTCGCGTCCGACTCGTCCTTCACGCGCCATGTCGAAGGAAGCGCGGCGTAGAGCGAGAAAAGCGTCTCATTCATCAGTGCATCGACGTCTCCCTCCGCCAGCTGCTTCTTCGCGACATCGACGAGCGCCGTGAAGTCCTCCTCCTCGATCTTCATCAGCTGCTTCCACCAGAGCGACCTGAGCGACTCGCGCACCTCCCGGTTCGGCATGCCGAGCGTCAGGCCCTCCACGTGGCGGCCGTCGTCGTCCGACCAGTGCACCTTCTTGATGGTGAGGTATCCGCTCTGGTAGAGGAGAGGCTTCCACGGCAGCTCCTCGGCATCGCAGACGTCGAGGTCCTCGACCTTGACATATACGTCGTCAATGGCGTCCGGCTTCATGTTGGACGCCTGCAGCCGCTCGAGGATGAGCGTCGGCATCCCGGTCTTCGACCAGTAGTTCATCAGGTTGCCCGTCGTCAGCGCATTGCCGACGGCAACCGGATTCAAGACACGGACATTGGAATATGGCGAGAACCGGTAGGAGTCGTACCACGCGCACAGCTGATCAATCGCCTCCTCCGACGAGATGCGCCGCTTACGTGCGAACGCCTTCAGCTGCGGGGCGAGAACCGTCTCGATCTCCTTCACGGTGTAGCCGAGAAGCGCCGCATATTCAGGACGGCCGATCGTGAGGTCGGTGAGGTTGTTGAGACCCGAGAACACCGAAAGCTTTGTGAACTTCGAGACACCTGTCATCATCAGAAAGCGGATGATCCCGACGTTGTTCTTCAGCGTCGAGTAGAACCCGTGCATCTCGCGCCGCATCGTGCGCAGCGCCTTCCGGTCGTCGAGAAGCCCGCCGAGCGGGTGGTCGTACTCGTCGATCAGGACGACGACCTTCCGGTCGCCTTTGTTCGCGGAGGCGAGACCTTTGATGAGCGTCTTGAAAAGAACCGGTGCGGGCGCGCCCTTCTTGTAGGGAATCCCCGCCGCATCAAGCCGGTTCTCCAGATCGTCGCATAGCGCCTCTCTGAACGCTTCTCGTCCGGAAGTCTGGTCGTAGTCCGACATGTTGAGGTCAATCACCGGATACGTCTGCGCCCATTCCCACCGCTTCTTCTCGATCTTGAGACCCTTGAAGAGTTTCCTCTTCCCCTGGAACAGATACTTGAACGTCGAGAGCATGAGCGACTTGCCGAACCGGCGCGGGCGCGAGATGAAGAACAGCGTGCCGTTCTTCCCGTTCGCAAGCTTCCACAGCCTATCCGTCTTATCGACGTATGTGTAGCCATCGGTTACAAGCCGTTCGAAGTCGTAGTTGTCTGTCGCTATCGGTTTCATGGCGCATATTATAGCACACGCCTACTCTAGGGTCAAAGTCCCGTCTTTCGCTCGGAACCGGAGCACCCAATACGGATAGAACACACCCTGCCTTTCTTTGATCAGTTACCTATCGCGCAACTGAAACATTTACTTTCAAGCAACTGTCTGCTATACTTCCGCGCCATGAAACAAATAAGGAAAGTGATGATCGTCCTTCGGATGTCCGGCGCGGCGGGGCGCGACATCCTCTCGGGGATATTCCACTTCACGCGCACATGTTCGCATTGGCACACGAGACTCTTCCAGATGCCAAGCGAATTCACGCCGGACATCTTCCGTTCGGCGATGGCGGATGGGATTGACGGCATCGTCGCAAGTGAGCCGGGGCCGGACGAGACGGCACGGCTGGTCTGCGGCTCGAGCGTTCCCGTCTCCTTCATAGGCGACCCCGGGCCGATTCTCGGGAAGCGCAAGGCGGGCATCGTGTTCACGCGCAACGACGATGAATTCATCGGGCACATGGGGGCGCGCTATCTCGACTCGCTCGGCGCGCACAGGGCGTATGGATTCGTGCCGACGACGTCCCGCCAATACTGGAGCGATTCAAGGCTGAACGGTTTCGTAGAGGAACTGTCCGCACGAGGCGTGCAGCCGATCGTTTTCCGTTCTCCGGGTGTGGCCGGCTCGAAAGAGGATCTTTCGGCGCTGAAAGACTACCTCACCGCCCTGCCGAAG